>NZ_JASDDF010000047.1:0-30861 GCF_030407535.1 Pseudoalteromonas sp. APC 3224
GGGTGTTTGGATATTGTCATAATCTTAAATAGCTTTAATGTGTTTTTCGCAATAAAGCGCATGTTCAATTAACAAATAATACTGGTGGTAATTAATGTTAAAGTATTAATTTAAAGCTAAATTTGCATTGCTATTTAGGTAAGTTGGCTAAGATTAAAAAGCTAAAAATAAATTTTTACGTAAACTAAAGTTAAATGTACATATTGTAGCGTTTTTGTAATATAATAAACTCCCAGAGGAAAGATGCATCTAACGCATCTTTTTTTATGCCTACAATTTATGTTTACACAGCATAACGCATAATTAAATTAATACCCTTTGGAGAAGACCTTGAAATTACGCACCCTCTCACAGTTAAGTTTAGCGGTTATTGCAGCCCTAACAACTTCCGCAAATGCACAAGAAGCTAAAACGACAGCCAAACAAGACGCGTTTGAAAAAATTGAAGTGACAGCTCGTAAACGTACAGAGAGCTTGTTCGAATCTCCAACTGCGATTACATCAATAGGTGCTAACCTTATTGATAAAGCCAATATGGGTAACTTAGAAGATATTGGTAAATACGTTCCTAACTTAAACATTACTCGTTATGGTGTTGGTAATGCTGCACATGCCTCAGTGTTTATTCGTGGTATTGGTTTGCAAGATCACATTATAACAACCGATCCAGGCGTAGGTGTTTACCTAGATGGTGTTTACTTAGGTCGCCAAATGGGGTCTAACTTATCACTTCCTAATGTAGAGCGAGTTGAAGTTCTACGTGGGCCACAAGGCACACTTTATGGCCGTAACACATTAGGTGGTGCAGTAAACGTAATTACTAAACAACCTGGTGATGAAGGTATTCTAACAACAACCGCTAAAGTGGGCAGTCGTGGTCGAGTTGCGGGTGATATTTACTTTAATAATGCACTAACTAACGATCTAAGCATGTCAGCTAGTGCGTCATACAAACAACGTAATGGGGTAGGTACGGCAGTAAACTTAGCTAACCCTGAAAAAGAAATTGGTGAAGAGCAAGAGTTTAGTGGTCGTATAGCACTTAAATATGAAGCAACTAGTGATTTAGCGTTTACTTTCTCGCTAGATGGCGTTGATAATGAGTCAGGTCAATCACCTTATACTATTGAACTGACAGATTCATTAGATTCAAATGATGTCTTTAATGGCGATTTCCCATTATTAACTGAAGACTTAATTCCTCAAAACCCTGATGATTTAGGCACAACGGTTGCCGGTATTGAGTCAACTTCATATTCTGGTTGGGGTACATCATTTACAGCTGATTGGGCGATTAATAACACATATACAGCCAAGTTTATTTCAAGCTACCGTACTTCTGAGTATGAAGGTGGTTTAGATGATGATGCATCACCACTTAACTTATCAGAGTTCCCAGAAGTGGGCGGTGCAGATCAATACTCTTTTGAACTTCAGCTAAACGCCACGTTTGATAAAATGGACTTTGTATCGGGTCTATACTTCTTTAATGAAGATGGCTTTACTCGCTCTGAAGATTTTGTATTTAGCCCGTTTAATACACCAGATGGTGTGCTAAATGATGGTGTTACTCCGTCATTTGGTGGTTTTGGCTTTTTTGAAATTAATCAAGAAACAAACTCATACGCAGCTTACATTAACGGTAGTTACGATTTAACTGATGATTTAACAATCGGCGGTGGCCTTCGTTACTCAGAAGATAAAAAAGATGCGAATGCTATTTTCCCAACCTTCCCTGAGCGTAAAGACATTAGTGCAGACTTTAATGCAGTGACATGGGACATTAATGCTTCATACCAGCTTAGCAATAATATGAATGTATACGGTCAAGTGCAAAAAGGTTACCAAACAGGTGGTTTCCCACCGCGCCCATTTGGTGGTCCGGATCAGTTTGTATCGTTTGATGAAACCAAAGCAGTTAACTACGAGATTGGTTTAAAAGGCCAGGTACATGAAAATGTATCTATGATGCTTGCAATGTTTGTTACTGACTACACTGATTTAGCACTGCCATTCTCAGATCCAACCGCGGGCGGTGGCTTTGTAACTATCGTTGAAAATGCAGGCCAGTCCAAAGCGCAAGGTATTGAGCTTGAAACCACAATTGCACTAACCGACGACTTTACTATTCGCACTGCAGTAGGTTACTTAGATTCTGAAATTACAGAAGTAGCTGAAGGTGTACAAGGTATTGGTAAAGGTGACTCACCAGCACTGACACCTCGTTGGACGGTGATGGTTGCTCCATCTTACTTTGTTGATTTAAGCAATGGTGGCACGGTTGCATTAAATGCCAACTACTCGTACCGTAGTGAAATGCAAGGTCAGTCAGTTTTCAATAAAAGTGAAACGATTGATTCGCGTGAGCTAGTTGGTTTTAATATTTCTTACACTAATCCATACGGCGATATGGAAGTAACGCTATATGGTGAGAACGTATTAAACGAAGTTTACGATGTAGGTCGCCTGCAGCAAACTGGTTTTGTTGGCGTAATGCGCAGCAATGACCGTAGTGAGTTTGGTTTAAAATTCAAAAAAGACTTTGAACTATAATCCATAATTTACTCTAAAAATAATACAAAAAAGGTAAGCCATGGCTTACCTTTTTTTATGGTTAAAAATAATTAACCTTCTTTATGCTCTTCACGTGCTTGCTCAATTTCTGCTGCAATTTCACGTGCTTTTTGCTTCGTTTTTTCAGTTAGCTCGCCAGCCGCTTCTTTGCTTTTGATCCATGCATCAACAGCTACTTCTTTGCCGTCATCGTACATGTCTAAGCCCATCGCTTTACTCTCTTCGAGTAGCTCATTTAATGACTCGTCATTTTTAAGCTCATTGGTTTTTTCTTTAACGTCGTTCCACGTTTCGTTTAGCTTTTCTTGAACTTCAGCGCTCGTTTGTTTGGCGTCTTGTTTCACTTCGTTGGCATCTTCACACCCTGTTAGTGTAATTAAAGTGCCTAATAATGCTAAACCTGCTAATTTATTCATTGACTATCTCCTTTAGTGAAAAATATATTTCAGAGGTAACTATACAACAATGAAAATGAACATAGCTGTAACAACACGATTAAGTTTTAAATTAATGGACGAAAATGATTGGCAGCAATTATATGAGCTCGATCAAGATCCAGCCGTTATGCAGTATTTAACACAAGGTAAACCCACTTCGCTTGAAGATATAAAAACGAAAGGCATTCCAAGAATGCTTGCGTATAGAAATGAGCAACAAGGTTGGGGGCTATGGCAGGTAACCCTGCGTGAAGGCAATACCTTTATAGGGTGGGTGCTTGTTCGGCCGATGGGATTTTTTTCAGATACGCCTGACTTTAGTGATATTGAAGTCGGCTGGCGATTTAAACAAGCGAGTTGGGGTAAGGGTTATGCAACTGAGGCGGCACAAGCGATTTGCTCAACGATTGAAAAACAGTCGCAAGTAAAGGCAATCAGTGCCACAGCGCTGACCGCCAACGTTGGCTCAATTAACATCATGAAAAAGCTCGGTATGCAGCTACAGCACTATTATATTCATACTGATGATGGCTCAAACTTAACTGCTGCGCTTTATTCAAAGCCGTGCAGTTGAGCTAAAACTTCCTAAGCCTTAAAAATGTAGCATCTAAATATTGACCTGATGTTTGTTACTATGCATTAATGTTTTCCATCAATGTATAAAAATAACCTAAGGATATGGGATGGGAGCACTTTTTTCACCAAGCAAGCTAATTATCAGTAGTATTGTGGTAATACATTTATGTGTTTTTAGTGTAGCGGCTAAACAGAGTGCCGTTGCCATGCCTGACACTTTTAGTGCACATGCTGCAAAAGCTGTGTTAGAGCAGGGGGGGAACGCGGTTGATGCAGCCATTGCAGCACAGTTTGTATTGGCCGTTACGCTTCCCGAGGCGGGTAATATTGGCGGCGGTGGGTTTATGCTTATTCATAAGGATGGGCAAGGTGATTTTATAGATTACCGTGAAACTGCACCGAACGCCGCACATCGTGATATGTATTTAGACGCGCAAGGGCAAGTTATTGCTAATAAATCTATTTATGGTATTCATGCCAGTGGTGTACCGGGTAGTGTTGCTGGTATGTGGCTAGCACATAAGAAGCATGGCACACTTCCTTGGAAAACCTTAGTACAGCCTGCGGTAACATTAGCAGAGCAAGGTTTTGTGGTGCCTGAAAAGTTGGCTCTGTTAATTAAGGGCTATATAGAGCACCTAAACAATAAAAACATTAAAGTAAACTTTGCCAATTATTTTGCAAGCGCTACATCTGGTAAGCTTTTTAAACAACCTGAGCTTGCCGCGACACTCAAACGCATTCGCGATAATGGCCAAGATGGCTTTTATCAAGGTGAAACTGCAACGATCATCGCAAACTTTATGAAGCAACATGGCGGTATTATTACTCAAGATGATTTAAAAAATTACCGCGCAAAGTCTCGCACACCTATAAAAGCTAACTGGAACGGCTATCAAGTGCTTACTTCACCGCCACCAAGCTCCGGCGGTATTGCTATATTACAATGGCTTAAAATGTATGAGCTTAAAAAGCCCATAGCTGCACCATCACATAATTCAGTTGGGTATGTGCACTTGCTTGCTGAAATAGGTAAGCGAGTGTTTGCTGATAGGGCAGAATACTTAGGCGACCCTGATTTTTACCAAGTGCCTACAGCTAAGTTACTTGCAGAAAACTATCTTAAAAACCGCAGCAATAGTATAGATTTAAAGGCCATTTCTACCACTGAAAATATTAAACCGGGTTTAAAAGAAAGCGAACAAACCACTCACTTTTCTATTATTGATAACATGGGGAATGCTGTTGCTAATACCACCACCATCAATTTAGGGTTTGGTAGTGGCGTAGTCGTAGAAGGCGCGGGCTTCATTTTAAATGATGAAATGGATGACTTTAGCGCTAAACCCGGGGTTATGAATGTATTTGGCGCCATTGGCGGAGAAGCGAATGAAATTCAGCCACATAAACGTATGTTAAGCTCTATGACTCCAACCATTTTACTCAGTAATAACAAGGTGAAAATGGTAACAGGGTCGCCTGGAGGCACCACAATTATTAGTTCAGTGTATCAATCAATACTCAATGCGATTGAATTTAATATGAGTGCAAATGAAGTAGTAAATAGCCCGCGTTTTCACCATCAGTTATGGCCTAAAAATGTGATTAGAGCGCACTCGGGTTTGGAGTCCTCAGTAAAGCAACAGCTAATAAAAATGGGTTATACAGTGGATGAGCGTCACTTTGGTGATATGCATGTGATTATCAATAATGATGGCAAATTAGATGCGGCGTCTGAGCAAAGCGGAAGAGGGCAAGCGATAGTATTTTAACGTTAATAATTGCTGCTTTAATGGTATGCACCCCAAAACCATCATTGGGGTGCACACATTAGAACAACTATAGGGGCTAGCCTATAGCCGGTATAAGTCCTGCCATTTGCAGGCATTGTGCGCTAATAATTGAAATGCCACACAAAGCGGCTATGGCCAAACCAATATTACCACTGCGTACTTTATAGCCTTCTTTTTCAATCCCCTGACGCTGCTTGTACACCATGCTAACGGGTAAAAATACTGCCAATATAACCAAAGCAATGGCTGCATAGCCTAATGCCATAATAAATCCTTGCGGGTAAAATAAAGCAAATCCAAGAGGAGGAATAAAAGTAATAAGTGCTGTTTTAATTCTATCAGCCCCCGTGTCTGCTTTTTTGAATGTGTCAGCAAAAAAGTCAAATAACCCCAAGCTTACCCCTAAAAATGACGTTGCTAGAGCTAAGTCGGCAAAGAGTTTAACCGCAGTAGAAACATTGGCGTTATTGGCAATATTGGCCACACTGGCTACAAAACCAGTTAACCCATCGCTTTGTAGTAATTGCTCTTGGCTCATTATGCCTTGGCTTAATACTTGCCAAAATACATAAATAACCAGTGGTAAAGAGGCGCCTGCAATCATAACTTTGCGCAAGGTTTTTATATCAAGCCCGACATATTTAACAATAGAAGGAATTGAGCCATGAAAACCAAAAGAGGTGAATACCACCGGGATAGCCGACAGTATCAGCCCTTGCTCAACAGGCATTTCCAATAAGTGTTGGCCATGTACATAAGGTGTTAGCATATAAAACAAGCTAGCCAAAACTACTATTTTTACACTAAATAGTACTCGGTTAAGCTTATCAACTTTGCTAGTACCCAAAGTCACTACACCTGCAATCAATACGGCTAAAATAACGGAGCCTAATTGTGGAGCAATACTAAGATTAAACCCAGTATTAATGCGCTCTTGTAGCTGAGCACCACCACCGGCTATGTAAGCAGCGCACAGTGCATAAAATAAGAATATCATCGAAAAGTTAGCTACATACTGGCCACGTTTACCAAGCCAAAGCTTAGCCAGTGTATTTAAGGTGGCGTCGCGAGGGGCATATTGGTGAAGCTCCAACATAAGCAATGCAGTGTAGGTCATTAGTAACCAACACCCTACAATTAACACCATTGCCGTATTAAATCCCAGTCCCGCAGAGGCAATGGGTAGGGCAAGCATACCTGCACCTATGGTGGTTCCTGCAACAATTAACATGCTACCTATTGTTTTATTTTTAAGCACTTAATGATCCTGATCAAACGTGAGAGACACGCAAGATATAACTAGTTGTGCAAAACTTAAATAGTTTTGTCATAAAAGAGACAAAATAAAATGTAATCTTCTATTTACAACTGTATTAAAAAAGCCAAAATCATCAAGAAATGAAATTTAACTTATTAATATAAATGAAAAAATAAAAAGCCAAATGTTAATAACTAAATGGCAGAGTATTGTTTTTTAACAATAGAGGCATGATTAAATTGATAGGTATTGACCGAAAGTGCTTAAATTACACATTCGGCCATTAAAGGAGAGAGCTTAACTTACATTTTTGCTATTTGAATAACCAAGCGACGGTTTTTATCACGGCCTAAAATATTATCATTGGTGTCTACAAAGCGTTTTTCACCAAAACCTTCAGTAACCACTTTAGTTTCATCAACACCTAAGCTAACCATGTAATCTTTAATAGCCTTAGCGCGGGTTCTAGATAAATCGAGGTTATTCCAGCGGCCACCGTAACTATCGGTATAGGATGCAATACTGATTGACTCTATACTGGGGTCGTTTTTTAAATACTCAGCAATTTTATCAAGGCGTTGTTGCGATGACTTAGTTAACTTACTGCTATTCGATTCATAATTCATTATAGTGAACGAAATATCTTCAAAATTGTATGGCAGCAATTCGTCTCGGCATTGTAAAAATGCCCAATACGCTTGCTTAAAGTTAACATTAGACATACCCACGGCAATTTTATCGGCACTATTTTGCCAGTCTTGGTAGTAAAAAGTGGGTTGGTTGCCTTTTTCAAGCTCAGTCAGTATTTCCCATGCTGTTTTATTACCTAATTCACCATCAAACTTTTTAAGTAATTTCATATCAGCAATATCACGGGCAGGGCGGCCTGCTCGCCAGCTAGGTGGTACCGCTTTTAAACCGGCAATCGCGTAATTTTCTGGGCGCACCACCATGTCTAAATTAAAAGTGAGATCTTTGTTTTTACTTGCTGATGCTTTAAAAACAGCTTCACCATAGTAGGGAACTTCATGATTTAATTGGCATTGCAAGCGAGTTGTTTTAACCAAGTTCCAGTTTGAATTATCTTGGTTAGCCGTGTACTGGCGCATTGCTGCAGTTGTATTCAAACTATACAGCACACTACTAATGCCTAGGCTAATAAATAACAACTTACACTTCATCGAGAATTCTCCAGTTATCTAGCTCTGCCAAAAAAGTGACAAAAACCGTAAAATATTACGCAACAGCAAATAATTCAGCGTAAACGCTAATTACAAAGCAAGTAACATGCCTATAGTTTAACTGTAATTAATCAATAAATCCCCTAGCCGACAGGCCATCAATTTTGACATAATAGACAGCTAATCCCTATAAACCAAGAATACTATGGCAAATACTGAGCAAACACTTTTCGCGCAACGCTTTCGTGGCTTTTTTCCTGTGGTTATTGATGTTGAAACCGCCGGTTTTAACAAAGAAACCGACGCACTACTAGAAATTGCAGCATCCGTCTTAAAAATGGATGACGAAGGACTGCTTAGTATCGATCATACCGTTCATTTTCATGTGCAACCGTTTGAGGGTGCAAACATTGAACAAGCCGCCATTGAGTTTAATGGGATTGAGCCTTTTTCAGCACTTCGAGGGGCAGTCCCTGAAGAAGAGGCGATTAAAGAAATTTGTAAAGTAGTGCGCAAAGCGCAAAAAGCCGCAGGGTGTCAGCGCTCTGTGGTGGTTGCTCATAATGCCGCTTTTGACCATGGCTTTTTAAATGCCGCTATTGAGCGTAATAACATCAAGCGCACACCATTTCATCCGTTTGTTAGTTTTGATACCACATCACTTGCGGGTTTGGCATTAGGGCAAACAGTATTAGCTAAAGCGTGCCGAGCAGCAGGAATAGAGTTCGATAACAAACAAGCACACTCTGCGTTATACGATACAGAACGCACCGCTGAATTATATTGTTTAATTGTTAATCGTTGGCAGCAACTAGGTGGTTGGCCACTTGCTATAGATGAAACACAACAGAGCGAAGACGAAGCAAGCAACCAAGATTAAGTTCACAATAGTGAATACTTACTTTGTGGGGCTGAGTCAGTCTTAATAAGCGTTATTAAAACGATTGCGTTATTTTACCTTCACTATGAGTGATTAAATGTGGTGGGTAATTACGCGAAAAGCTAATTGATTCTCGTGCAATTTTAAGCTCTACCCCAGGGTGCATAAGCTCATTAACTTTTAAGCGACTGAGCGCTAAAAGCTGCGTCATTTTCTTTCTTAGCAACTGCTTTTGCTGATTGATGCTGGCGCTTCGGTTTGCTATGTGTTCTTCATTCGTTGTTATTTTATTCAAAAATTGCTGACGCTGTGCGCTTGCAACTTGTTTATTAATTCGCTGACGCGCTTGCTGTAGTTCAATTGACTTACTGATTAAAACTTTTTCAAAGTCAGTGATTTGCGCTTGTTTTTGTTTTAGCACATACCATCGCTGTGCGATGCAAACACGGGTTTTAGTTCCTGCTGGTGCGCCCAATTCACCTGTTTCAATGCGCATTGCGTCTAGAATATGGCCACCAATAATTTTACCTTTAGGATCTTTTGCGCTGCCCACCCTAATTAAATTTCCAGCACTCAAGTCACAATGTAATGATTGGCGATCTATTAGTAAGTTTTGATCCGTTTTTATGTCACAGTATTGAGAGTAACCAAGCGCAACGGTTCGTTTAGCTAAAATAGAACAGGTAAATGGCTCATCGGCTTCTCGCTTTCTGCCAATTGCACCCTTTACTATTGTGATAGCACTATCACTTTTGAGCTGCGCCGATTCAACAAAGCCTAAAACAGTAATATCGCCGCTGGCGGTCACGCGCATGCCATCTTTTATATCACCACTGACTATAATACTGCCATCAAATTCAACATGCCCAGTACTTGGATCAATATTGTGAAAGCATAAAACATCATCAACACGCATACCACGGGGAAGGGCAACCGGTACGCCAGTACAGTCGGCAATTAATAAGTTGGGGTTGTCAGACGCAATTTTAGTGCCGTCAAAAGGTTGTAATTTATGTTCTTTGCCGGAGGTTGCAGTTAGTACATCACCAAACACAGTAAACCCATCAACCCCCGGTGTTGCTGGAATGCGCCGCATTAATTCACAACCAGGTTTTACGGTAATAATATCACCTAGGTTTCTCATATCGACTTTACCACCGCCTTTAGCTTGCGGGCTAAGTACGCGGTCTTGCGCTGTGCAGCACAGACGCACAAATTTGGCATCGTTACCTACTTTAGGTGCACGGCCAAAAGCGACTTCGGCGCAATGCGTGCTTCCTGGGGAGTGTTCGAACTGTTGCGCCAATAACTGTTCTAATGCATGAGAGCTAATGCCTTTTACAACCCCTGCTTGTGAGAACTCTTCAATCGCTTGTTCCATGCTGAGCAATTTACCGCCCTTGGCAGTAATAAGGGTAGCTTCAACGAGCATATTCTTTTCATCGATGTTTATGGTTAGCTTTGCATCAATGGCTTGAGCAATTACTAAAGAGGGGGCTTCTTCGGCGTTATTTTGAGCAAACAGCTTACCAATATTACCAGCAATAACCTCACACTCGCAATATTCTGACTGGCCAATTAATTCAATAAGCTGTGTCGCTGTTGAGGCTAAACCTGAAACATGAGGGTGTGAAACTAAAGAGATATACCCCGTTTGCTCATCAAAAGAAAAAACCGACATTTATAAATCCTCTAGGTAATATGTCTGTTATTATTTTTTATAATTTATTAGACCAAGGTCTAGCCTTGCATTTGAGCATAAAGCACCATCATTGTTAAGTAATTGTTTCTTAATTGTCCAATATTTTACATTTACATGTGTGTTTGATGCATGATTAACCAACCAATAAAATAAAACGCCTAAGGTGTTGAGTATTCGTAGGTTACTCGGTTATACTGCTTGGACACTCTGAATGAGTAACCTTATTCAGGGGCTGATTAGGATTCGACGGAATTCAAGAAGCCCGAGGTGCATGTCGAGGTGCGGTTTGCCTCGTAAAAAAGCCGCAATTTAAAGTAATCGCAAACGACGATAACTACTCTCTAGCAGCTTAGGCTGGCTAGCGCTCCTTCCATGTATTCTTGTGGACTGGATTTTGGAGTGTCACCCTAACACCTGATCGCGACGGAAACCCTGGCCGGGGTTGAAGCGTTAAAACTAAGCGGCCTCGCCTTTATCTACCGTGTTTGTCCGGGATTTAAAGGTTAATTAAATGACAATACTAAACATGTAGTACCGACGGTCGAGGCTTTTCGGACGGGGGTTCAAATCCCCCCAGCTCCACCAATTCTCTGTTCGATAACATCCGAACAGATACAGGAAACCCGCTAACCACATAGGTTAGCGGGTTTTTTATTGCCTGTAATATCCCAAGATGTTTACCTACATCCAGTATTTTTAGTACCATGGTTAGTACCATAGCACTTAGTTGTGAAGATTCTATGGTACTAAAACTCAGAAAGCCTTGAATCCACTGGGCTAGAACATGGTATACATAAAAGAAATGGCCAGAACTGTAAAACCCCTCAACGATACGCAAATTAAGCAAGCTAAGCCTAAGGAAAAGGAATATTCACTTTCAGATGGCAATGGTCTTCAATTATCTATAAGGCCAAATGGTACTAAAAGTTGGATATTTAAGTACTACAAACCATTCACTAAAAAAAGAACAAACCTTTCTTTTGGACAATATCCTCAAATTACGCTCGCGGCAGCTAGAACAAAAAGAGAAGAGGCGCGTGGACACCTTGCAAATGAAGTCGACCCTAAAGAGTATAAAGAGCAGCAATTTTTACAAGAAACACAATCACGCTTAAATACATTAGAGAAAGTCGCACTGGACTGGTTTGAGCTTAAAAAGACCACAGTTTCATCTAATTATGCAGAAGATGTGTGGAATTCACTTGAAAGGCATATATTCCCAACCTTAGGTCAACGTCCTCTAAATAGTCTTACTGCAAAACTTGCTATCGATACAATTAAGCCTATTGTAGCCAAAGGTGCGCTTGAAACAGTTAAAAGGTTATGCCAACGATTAAATGAGATCATGGTTTATGCGGTTAATACGGGAGTAGTAGAGCATAACTCATTGGCGGGTATTAAAGCTGCTTTTCAAACCCCAATAAAAAAACCTATGGCTACCATAGGGAGTGAAAGATTACCGGAATTTATGGAAGCTCTTTCAAGGGCAAGTATTAAGTTTACAACTCGCTGCTTAATTGAATGGCAGCTGCATACAATGGTAAGGCCAAGTGAAGCTGCAATGGCTGAGTGGTCTGAAATTGATTTTGAAAATAAGTTATGGATATTACCTGCTGAAAAAATGAAGATGTCTAAAAGCCATAAAGTACCTTTAACATCAAGTACGCTACGCATACTCGAATTAATGAAGCCAGTTAGTGGTCATCGTGATTATATTTTCCCAGCCGACAGAGAGCCAAGAAACCATACAAACCCTCAAACGGCTAATGCTGCAATCAAACGTATGGGCTTTAAAGGTGAGCTAGTTGCTCATGGTTTGAGATCGCTTGCTAGTACAATACTAAATGAGACTAAACAATTTGATTCAGAGTTAATAGAAGTTGCATTGGCTCACCAAGAGAAAAACGAAATTAGGGCTGCATACAATCGTGCTGAGTATGTTGAAAACCGAAGGGAAATAATGAGCTGGTGGAGCAACTACATAAATGCGGCAAAGGTAGCAGCAAATGTTTGATAAATTAACTCAATTTAATGCTATCAATTTTGAATCTCCAAACCTATTAATTAAAAATGAGGATTTTGATAGCTCTGAATCATTGTTAGACCTGATCGATAGAATTCAAGCTAACTTTAACGCTCTTAAAAACAATACATTAATAACACAATTTGATGAACTCCACTTACTGGGGATTACCCAAACTGAGGCTGAGAGTAGAATTAGTGAGTTATATAAATCAATAAAAGATAAAAATGATTTAAAACCTACTGAGTTAATTGCACTGGGGGAGTTAATCGGTGAGTTAAATGCACTTAATCGATATGCAAAAAGTTTGATGTATCATCAAAAAATCTTAGAAAAAGGAAAAAGGCTTGGCAACATAAATAGTTTAAAAACATTAGCCTACCTTCGAACTGTAAATGAGTTTCACAGGATGTTGATGAAGAAAGAGGTATATAAAAATTTTGATGATTGGTCTGTTATTTCTGCGATAGACCTCTTTCTAAGAAAGAATCTTAAGCCTGAATACTTAATATCGGAACACAAATCAACACAAAAAATAGCAAAATATCTCAACATTAAATTGAAGAGAGGTAAAAGAAGTGCTGAGCAGGAAAAGTACCGAGATGAGATCTTATCCTATTTTAATCAAAATTTTTCTGCTGAAGATTGTATTGATTTGAATCAATCATATGAAAATATAGAGAACCAAAAAATCAAAGAGGACGCTTTTATAGAAGAAAAAGGCATCCTTAATTATGCCTTAACTGTAGCTGAGAAAGTGGTGAAAACAAAAGAGTTTAAAGTGTTAAAGGCTAATGTCAGCTTAGATGTATTAGTCAAAAGGCTTGTTAAAGAATTAACTAAAAAATTTGGAGTATCGTCTTTTTCTATGGAGGATGAGGCTGTATATACTAGTAACCTTCGCTCTAAAATCCCACATATGGAACCTTATTATTTCAAATACAACATAAAGCCTAGAAAGTTATATTCTATTCATGAAAGTAAGTTAGATGAAATAGTATTTAAAGTATTTAAAAACACTCCTTTCAAATAGTATAAATATCTTCAGGTTGCTCATCATTTAACGTGTAGCTTTAAATGGAGCTTTTATATAGGAGCTCCATTTTTAGAGTTGTTTTCAATATTTATAATCCTTCCCGTACTTAAGCGAACGTTATGGTTCGCTTCAACAATTAATGGGACATTGATCCTTAAATAACAGGAATAACATTATGAATTTGAATGCTCTATTAACAGACAATAAAAGAATTCTTCGTATTGGTGATGTACAAATTTTAACAGGCTTACCTCGTACTACCATCTATAACTTACAGGCTAAAGGCGAGTTTCCTCAAAGTATCAAACTTGTACAAAGTGGAAGGTCTATGGGCTGGCAATATAGCGATGTTATCAATTGGATTGATTCAAAGGTACAGGCGTGAAGTTTTTAAATAAGCGAGAAATCAAAATCGCAGATGAAGAGATTTTTATTTCAAAAGTAGCGGTACAAAACTACTTTGGTATTTCGTCTTATCTATTAGGCCAGTTGGTGATGGGTGGGGCACTTTCAGAGCCTGTTAAGTTAGCACCAAAGGTCACTGGATGGCCATTAAATGAGGTTAAGCGAATTAGTCTTAATGGGATGGTTTAGGACGTAAAGGAATGTTATTTAAATGAAACAACCCTTTTATGTAGCCGTTATTTACTTACGAGAACAGTAATGGCGTGGCTAAGAGGGTTGTTGCAGTGCAGGTATTTGATAATATTTAGGAAAAATTTAGGAAAAGCGATGGCATCACAGTTAGTCGAAAATTTAAAAGAAAAATATGGTGTAGAAATTTATTATCATAAAGCATCTGAAGAGTCTTATGTGGCTTTTGAAATAATGAATTTTACAGATGGTTATTATAATGAAATTGTAGACTCGACAATTAAGCAGTTAGACACCATGCTATGTTACTTTTCTAAAGTATTGGTATTGAGGCTAGATTTAAGGCTTAAAAGCTACAGTGCTAATAATAAGGTGATGTCGCAGTTTAGTAGTTGTATGTTGCAAAAAATAAAAAAAATATACGGTAAAGTTGCTTACATATGGGTTAGGGAAAAAGCCAAAGCATCCCAGCAACACTATCATATAGCCTACTTTTTGAATGGCCATAAAATAGCGTATCCGAGCAAATTGATCGATTTACTCAAGGTAATTTGGGAAAGGGTATCAGGTGGGGGCTCACTATCCGCTATTAAAAACTGCTTTTACCAGCTGTCTACAAATCAAGAAGATTTTTATGAAACCTTCAAAGAGGTTCTTTACAGACTTAGCTATCTTGCAAAGTGTTACTCCAAAAGGCGAGTCTCACAATCAGTAAAAAATTATTCTTCAAGTAGACTTGAATATAATGAGGGCTGCTAAATGGCTAGAGGCGGTAAAAGAAAAGGCGCAGGGGCACCAAAGGGCAACAAAAATGCTTTTAAGCATGGTGGCAGAGCTAAGGTAATGCATGGTATACCTTTAGATAAAGATCTATCTGACTTTGAATATAAAGCCTTATGCTTAGTGCAGTTAGAAACGCTCAAAAAGCTCAATAAAGATAACGATTACGAATCCAGACTTCTAATTTATAAACATTTTATGAGGTATAAAGGCACTTTGTCGTTCGACTTTTAAGGATTTAGCTGGGCTTGGTACACAGCAGAGTCGCTTTAACACGGTAAAATAAAAAAAGGAAAGTAACCGATCAAGCTACCAAACAATCAAAAGTTGGTTGCATTGTAATTTAAAATCAAGTGCTTAGGTTTTTTTAACTAGCCTCGTTTAAATTTTAAAAAGGTGATCGCTCTTATATTCGATCACCTTTGGTACTCAACTTTATGGTTTAACTATCATGTAACAGTTAAACCAGAGTTTGCTTTGATAAATAGCATAACTTTATATAGTATCCTTATATACATTAATGGATTAGCCTCACTCCTAGGCTGTAAAGGAATACTTGTGTCACTCCCTGATTACCAATCTTTTATGACCCCGTTGCTAGCATGTTTAGCCAATGGTAAAACCGTTAAACTGCGTGATATTGATGCCGATGTTTACCGTAAACTTGAGCTTAGTGCCGAGCAATTAAAGCTCCGCATACCGAGTGGCAAGCAAACCTGTGCTTATCATCGCTTGGGGTGGGCTAAAACTTACTTAGTCCAAGCGGGTTTAATAGAGCAACCTAAAAGGGCTTTTTGTAAAATTACACAAAAAGGGCTAGCTGCAATAGCGTCAGGCGAGCCAATCAATAACCAATACTTAAGTAAGTTCGATGCTTTCCTCGATTTTAAAACACGCTCTAAAGACGCAAACGAGCCCATACAAGTAAACACCACCAGCATAGTAAGTAATAACTCAGATAAAACCCCTGAAGAGCTTATAGAGGCCGCAGTCGATACCCTCAATACGAACCTAAGTGACGAAATTTTAAAAGCAGTGTTAGTAGCCTCCCCCGTATTTTTTGAAAACCTAGTAGTTGATTTAATGCTCGCCATGGGTTACGGCGGGTCGCGTAAAGATGCAGATCAAGCCACTCAATACACGCAAGATGGTGGTATTGATGGTGTAATCAAAGAAGATAAACTTGGCCTTGAAATGATATACTTGCAGGCCAAGCGTTATACTAATAAAACAGTTGGCCGCCCAGATATACAAGCCTTTGCAGGTGCGCTTGATATGCACCGTGCTAAAAAGGGCGTTTTCATTACCACCAGCAGCTTTAGTAAAGATACCCTTGAATATGTCGGCATGATAGAAAAACGCATAGTGCTGGTGGATGGGGCACAACTAACCGAACTCATGCTTACTCATAATTTAGGCGTAAGCATAAAACACGTATTTGAAGTAAAAGCGCTCGATAGCGATTATTTCATGGAAGATTAAGATGACAATTAATAATAACTTTTCTCAAACTGCAGCCTTTATTTGGTCAGTAGCTGACTTACTTCGCGGTGACTTTAAGCAGTCTCAATATGGCCGTGTTGTTTTACCCTTTACCTTACTACGCCGCCTTGAGTGTGTGCTTGAGCCAAGTAAAGCTGATGTGATTACTCAAGTCCCAAAAGTTGATGAAGTGAGTAATAATCTAATAGCGAGCGGAAAAGCTGCTCTAGATGAACTTCAAAGAGAAAAGATGCTTTTAAGAGCTACAAACGGCTTAACCTTTTTTAATACCTCGCCTATGGATTTAGGAAAAATGGGGCAGGGTGATATTAAAGCCAACCTTGAACGTTATATTCAATGTTTTTCAGCTGATGCTCGCGAGATATTTGAGCACTTTAAGTTTGATGAGTTTATAGGTTTGTTAGACGATGCCAACTTACTCTTTAAAGTCGTTAAAAAATTCGCTACAACTGACTTGAGCCCGCAAGCTATATCAGACCACGATATGGGTTTGGTGTTTGAAGAGTTAATACGTCGCTTTGCTGAAAGCTCTAATGAAACCGCAGGAGAGCACTTTACCCCTCGCGACATCGTGCGTTTAACTACCTCTCTGGTATTTATGGAAGACGATGAGGCTCTAACCAAAGAAGGGATTATTCGCACCATTTACGACCCAACAGCAGGCACAGGCGGCTTTTTATCATCAGGGATGGAATATTTATACGAGCTTAACCCTAATGCGGTTGTGCATGCATTTGGTCAAGAGCTAAACCCAGAGTCTTACGCGATATGTAAAGCCGATATGCTTATTAAAGGGCAAGACGTTAGCCGTATTAAACTAGGTAATACTTTATCGAATGATCAGTTAGCAGTAGGTAAGTTTGATTACATGCTGTCTAACCCGCCATTTGGGGTCGATTGGAAAAAGATTGAAGGCGATATTAAAAACGAACATACATTAAAAGGTTCTGACGGTCGCTTTGGCGCAGGTCTACCAAGAGTGTCAGACGGTTCGTTGCTGTTCTTATTGCACATGATAAGTAAGATGCGAGACACTACCTGTATTGAAGGAAATATCAGTGATGGTGGTCGTATTGGTATTATCTTAAATGGCTCACCAATGTTTAGTGGTGGAGCAGGAAGTGGTGAGAGTAAAATCCGTCGTCATATTCTCGAAGCCGACTTATTAGAAGCCATTATCGCTTTGCCAACAGATATGCACTATAACACGGGCATTGCGTCTTACATCTGGATTATTTCCAATAAGAAAGAAGCAAAACGAAAAGGTAAAGTGCAACTTATTGATGCTTCGAACTTGTACGGTCGAATGCGTAAGTCATTAGGATCTAAACGTAACTTAATAAGTGATGACGATATAAAAACCATCACTCGTGTCTATGGTGAGTTTGAGGTGATAGACGCGCGACCTGTAGATAAGCCCCTCTCTTCACAAGGACAAGAAAACTCTAACCGAGGCCGTCAGTTAGATGCTGTTAAAACAGAGACACCAAAACCCTTCGCTAGTAAAATTTTCAATACATACCAGTTTGGCTATCGCCGTTTAACCATTGAACGGCCGCTACGTTTGTCTGCACAAATCACCGACCAAAATTTGGAGTCATTACGCTTTGCACCTAAGCCATTTGATGCAGTGATGAAGTCTGTTTATGACTTGTTTGAAACTAAATGGACTGAGGAAACATATGGAGATTTAAAATCTTATGAGGAAGAAGTCCGTATATTTGTAAAATCAGACTTCCCTGAACTGAAAGAAAAGCAAATTAAAGACCTACTTGATAGAAAAATTTGGCTAAACCAAAAAACATTAATGGAAAAAGCTGAAAAGCTAAAAGCAGAGGTTGGCACTGAGAGAGAAAACGATTTTAATCAGTTTGAAATGAACCTTAGAAAAGCTTGTGAAACTACTGGCATTAAGTTTTCATACAAAGAAAGGAAACAATTTCTTGAAGTGATAACATGGAAAAGCCAAGATGCCGAACCTGTAATTAAAAAGGTAATAAAAGAGGCTGCAAATCCTATTTATGGATTATTCAACTACAAGGGGAAAGTTGTTGAGTTTGAGCAAGACAGTGACCTACGTGATTTTGAAGATGTTCCTATATTATCTGGTCTAACAGCTTTTGAACTTGCTAAAAAATATTTCTTAAGTGATGTAAAGCCTCATGCAGAAGATGCATGGTTAAACGGATGCAAAAAAGACGATATAGATGGTCAGCTAGGCGTTGTTGGTTACCGAATAAATTTCCAGTCATATTTTCAAAAGATTCACCCAAGAGATAAACTCCTTCAAGGAAATATATTTCGACTGAAGGAACTTGTGCGCCTTAGCAATACAGGAGCTTATATCATTGAACCCTTCAATGGTATGGCTAATGAATTTTCCGGACTGAGTGAACAGCGGAAAAAATTGAAACCAGCACGCTTTGATTTCTATCAGGAGAAACTTCTTCCTGATTTTTATAATATTTTTATAAAGCTTGAAGAAGGAAAAGATTGGCTCGACGGAAACTTTATGCCCACAGTTTCAGGAGTAAGAAATGTAGCTATGTCTACTTGGTTAAATACTCGTATTTCAATACCAACGATAGGAAATCAGTCAAAATTAATAGACTTATGGGAAGAGTGTGAAGCTGTTTTGAACCGAGTTAATTTGCTTAAGAGCTCCATATTACGTGACTTTCAGTCTGCCCAAGAGCAGTTATCACCATATCAAAGTGTTACGAGTCGATATGAACAAGAGTTTTCTTCTATGTTACCGACTCCACTTGCAATACTGTGGGAACTTGCTGAATCGAAATTTAACGAAAGAGAGAGAAGCGAGGAATACATAAAGTTCTTTGAATATCTTGGGTTGTATTTAATTTCAATTATATTTGGAGAAAAAAAGCCGCATAAGAATACTTTTTGCACCAAAAAAGGTGAGTTTAAAAGTTTAACAATGGCTTTTGGCTACAATCGTCTTGCTGAAAATATAGGAAGTATAAGATCAGATCGTGGAGCTGTAAGTTTAATATGTCGTAGTGAGATAATTGAATTACTTCGTGAAGCTACACAATTAAGGAATGATATAGCGCACCGAGGCTTACCTTCTGCCGCAGCTGTTAAAAAAGCAAAAGAGAATGCTCAACGTTTAATTAAAACAATGCTGCTTGAGCTTCGAGAGTTTTTTGAAACGACAACTCTTATAAAGGCAATACAAGCCAAATATGATGGAAGCGAGTTCTTAAATGAAGTAGAGGTTCTAAAAGGTTTAGGACTTAACCCAAGCAGGACAGCACAGCTCAAGACCTCTGAGCCGATGATCTCGGAGGTATTGTATTTAGCACATGGGGAATTATCCATAGAGGAAAATGTAAGAGTTACTCAATTATTCCCACTGATGGTGATGCATGAAACTTTACCAGATAGTGAGATAATGGGGTTTTATTACTACAGCGATGAACATGATGGTAAGTTGCGTTTTGTTTGTCCTTACCCAAACGTTGAAACTTACAAATTTTTCGAACAAAAATTATTAAAAGATAACTTAGATGAATAAACAAAATTTTTCTCAAACTGCTGCTTTTATTTGGTCAGTAGCTGACCTTCTTCGCGGCGACTTTAAACAGTCTCAGTATGGCCGTGTTATTTTACCCTTTACCTTATTACGTCGCCTTGAGTGTGTGCTTGAGCCAAGTAAAGCTGATGTGATTACTCAAGTCCCAAAAGTTGATGAAGTGAGTAATAATCTAATAGCGAGCGGAAAAGCTGCTCTAGATGAACTTCAAAGAGAAAAGATGCTTTTAAGAGCTACAAACGGCTTAACCTTTTTTAATACCTCGCCTATGGATTTAGGTAAAATGGGGCAGGGTGATATTAAGGCTAATCTTGAGCGTTATATTCAATGCTTTTCAGCTGATGCCCGCGAGATATTTGAGCACTTTAAGTTTGATGAGTTTATAGGTTTGTTAGACGATGCCAACTTACTCTTTAAAGTCGTTAAAAAATTCGCTACAACTGACTTGAGCCCGCAAGCTATATCAAACCACGATATGGGTTTGGTGTTTGAAGAGTTAATACGTCGCTTTGCTGAAAGCTCTAATGAAACCGCAGGAGAGCACTTTACCCCTCGCGACATCGTGCGTTTAACTACCTCTCTGGTATTTATGGAAGACGATGACGCCCTAACCAAAGAAGGGATTATTCGCACCATTTACGACCCAACAGCAGGTACTGGCGGCTTTTTATCTTCAGGTATGGAGTATGTTCACGAGCTTAACCCGAATGCGGTTATGCGTGCATTTGGTCAAGAGTTAAATCCAGAGTCTTACGCTATATGTAAAGCCGATATGCTTATTAAAGGGCAAGACGTAAGCCGTATTAAACTCGGTAATACTTTATCGAATGATCAGCTAGCAGTAGATAAGTTTGATTACATGCTGTCTAACCCACCATTTGGCGTGGATTGGAAAAAGATTGAAGGCGATATTAAAGACGAACATACCATTAAGCGCTTTGATGGCCGCTTTGGCGCTGGCTTACCAAGAGTATCAGACGGCTCATTGCTATTTTTAATGCACCTTATTAGTAAAATGCGCGATGCATCCTCCTCTGCAAATGATTCTAACAGCGGCGGGCGTATTGGTATTATTCTAAATGGCTCACCTTTATTTACGGGCGGTGCAGGTAGCGGCGAAAGTGAGATTCGTCGTTATATTTTAGAGTCTGACTTACTTGAGGCAATTATTGCCTTACCGACTGATATGTTTTACAACACAGGTATTGCTACCTATGTATGGGTGCTCTCTAATAAAAAAGCGCAGCAACAAAACCCAGAGCGTAAAAACAAGGTTCAGCTAATTAATGGCGCTAACCTATGCGGTAAAATGCGTAAATCGCTTGGTTCTAAACGTAATATCATGAGCGAAGACGACATTAAAGTTATCACTCGCAGCTTTGGTAACTTTGCACAAGTAGAAACAACAACGCTTGAAGAGCTAGGTTTAGCTAAACCAACAGAGGCTAAAAGTAGCCGAGGTCGCCAAGCGACTAACCCAAAAGCCGATGTAGCAAAAACCTTTGCCAGTAAAATATTTAATACCTATGAGTTTGGTTATCGCCGTATCACCATAGAGCGCCCACTTAGGTTATCAGCGCAAGTAACTGATGAAGCTATTGCATCCCTGCGTTTTGCACCAAAACCTTATAATGCCACCATGATGGCGCTCTATGATAAGTTTGGCGCACAGTGGGCTACTGACGACTCGGGTAATAGTCAATATGGCGATTTGAGCGCCGTTGAAATTGAAGCCAGAGCTATTATTAAAGCCGACTTCCCAGAGCTGAAAGAAAAGCAAATCAAAGATGTACTAGAGCCTAAGCTGTGGTTATTGCAAAAATCCCTTATGGAAAAAGCGCAGCAGTTACAAACACAGTTAAGTGATACTGCTGGTGGCAAGCAGCTGCAATCAGACGACTTTAACCAGTTTGATATTACCTACACACAAGCGCTTAAAGCCTTAGATATTAAGCTCGATACTAAAGAGAAAAAACAACTACTCGATGTCATTACCTTTAAAAACCCAGATGCAGAATGCGTGGTTGATAAAGTATTCAAAGATCAGGCAGACCCAATGTATGGAGCATTTGAATACAAAGGTGATGTTAAAAAGTGGCAAGGGAAAGTAGTAACTTATAAGCAAGATGGCGACTTACGCGATAACGAAAACGTGCCGTTAAAAGAAGCTTATTTAAATGGTTCAGCTCAGCCAAGTATTAGTACAACCCAAATGGTTGAAAACTACTTTAACCGCGAAGTAGCCCCGCACGTAAGCGATGCATGGATTAACGACACCAAGTGTGATGATAAAGACGGCGAGCTAGGTATAGTAGGTTACGAAATACCCTTTAACCGCCACTTTTATGAGTACCAACCACCACGCGATTTAGCTGAGATTGACGAAGAGCTTGATGCCGTGAGTAGCGATATAATGAAGCTGCTGCAAGAGGTACACTCGTAATGGAATATTGTGTTATTAAGTCAT
The DNA here is from genome assembly GCF_030407535.1 of Pseudoalteromonas sp. APC 3224. GTDB lineage: Bacteria > Pseudomonadota > Gammaproteobacteria > Enterobacterales > Alteromonadaceae > Pseudoalteromonas. The sequence continues at coordinate 22,361 of NZ_JASDDF010000047.1, forward strand.
CTAATGTATTGACTTTGCAGCTAAAGTTAACCTCATGGTGGGTTAAAGTCCAACAAATAACTATTATTAATTTACTATTATTATTGACCTTACCGTCATTAAAAACTAATATAATACGCAATATACCCGCCAAGCCTATGGGTTTTGATTTATCAAAATTTATGCTGAAATTGTGCGGGTTTTCTTTTTTCTACGCCTTAATAACTTCCTCCTATTTAAAACATACATGTCATCTAGTTAAAAGTGTTGATAGGAAATTGATGTGATCCCATTTTTCAAACCCTCGATTAGCCTTGATGAGCAAATAGCATTACTCCAACAGCGTGGGCTAAGTATAAAAGAGCCTGAACGAGCTAAACATTATTTAGAGGTTATTAGCTTTTTTAGATTATCGGCTTATATGCGACCTTTTCAAAAACTACACGATGAAGAACACCCATTTAATGAAGGCAGTGAGTTTAAACAAGTGGTTGCTTTGTATGCTTTTGACCGAGAGCTTAGGTTGTTTATTATGGATGCGGTTGAGCGTATTGAAGTTGCTACCCGCTCCATGTTTAATAATGTTATGGGCCCAAAGTATCAACAAGACGATGAGCCTTATAGTGGCTCTCACTGGTACATTGACCGCAATCACTTTAATCGCAATTATGATCACAATCGATTAATTAAATCATTAAGTGATAAGCAAGATAAAGAGCGTGGCATTTTGGCAAGAGAAGCTGCAAAAATTAATAATTCGCCGCAACATACCCCCCAAAAAAAAGCGGAACTAATTAACCTAAAGCAACGTGAAAACTATTGCCGATATTATGTGAGCCATTATAACGAGCCTAATTTACCACCGTGTTGGGCAGTAATTGAAGAGCTAACACTGGGTGAGCTTTCTCACTTATATAAAGGGTTAGTTAAAGACTCCGACAGAAAGGCTATTGCTAAGCGCTTTAATGTTCCTCAAGATAAGTTTGCGAGTTGGTTACATACTCTTACCTTTATTAGAAATTGTTGTGCACATCATGCTCGCTTATGGAATAGGGAGTTACCTATTGCACCCAAGCTACTAAGGGACGCAGAATGGCAGTTACCCACAGTATTACCTAATAGCCATATACAGCCCTCAAAACGTTTATACTCCGTTTTATTATTGCTGGCACACCTAATGAAAGAAGTAAGCCCTGATAGCCAATGGACAGACAAGCTTGTTCAATTAATAGTTAAGCACCCAGAAGTACCTGTTAGAAATATGGGGTTTCCTGAAAATTGGGCAACGCATCCATTTTGGGCTTTGAAGGATGATGAGAATGCATAAAAACAAACACCTAAAATCACCGCAACGAACAGAATATAAACAATGGCTAACTGAGCTTAAACAAAGAGTGGCATCTAGCCAGCAAAAAGCCGCGTGGGGCGATAAGTTATTAGCCCAACTCAGCCAAGATTTAATGGCCGAATTTCTGCAAATGAAAGACTTTTTAAAACGAAATTTAGAGCATATTCGCCGTTGGTACTTATTTTGGTGTGGTGATGATGCAATTGCGAAACAAGCTGTTTCGCAATTGCTGCAAATCCCTTGGGGGCACAATATTCAAATTACCCAGTGTCGAAGTATTAGCGCAGCTAGGGGGCGAGCATGAGTGAGTTAAAGGCTGGTAAATATCAGGCGTATCCTGAGCATAAGGATTCTGGCGTTGAGTGGTTGAGCGAAATCCCAGCACATTGGAAAACCTGCCGCTTAAAACATCTTGCATCAATCAAAAATGGGCAAGATTACAAAGCGGTTCAATCTGAGTCAGGGTATCCTGTAATGGGCTCTGGTGGGCAGTTTGCGTTTGCGACAGAGTTTATGTACGACAAATCATCGGTACTTTTAGGAAGAAAAGGAACGATCGATAAACCACTGTTTATAGATGTGCCATTCTGGACCGTAGACACAATGTACTACACAGAAATGTTGCCTAATACTAATGCAAAGTATCTGTATTATCTTGCAACAACGATACAGTTTACACGTTACTCAACAAATACAGCTCTACCTAGCATGACACAAGAGCATTTGGGAAATTACATATTTGCCGTTCCAGTTCAGGCTAGTGAGAGAGTCCAAATTGCCCACTTCCTCGATCACGAAACGGCTAAAATCGATACCTTGATTGAAAAGCAGCAACAACTGATTAAGTTGCTAAAAGAAAAACGTCAAGCAGTGATCAGCCATGCAGTGACTAAAGGCCTTAGCCCACAAGCCCCGATGAAAGATTCAGGTGTAGAGTGGTTGGGTGAAGTACCAGCACACTGGGTCGTTGTTAGGCTAAAACAAGTCATAAAAAGTGGTTCGTCAATATCTTATGGCATTGTTCAACCGGGCGATGCTCTAGACGAAGGAGTGCCATTTATTCAAACAACTAATATATCTCAAGGAAATTTAGCTTTAGATGACCTTCCAAAAACATCAAAAATGATAGAAAGCAATTACCCGCGCTCCCGTTTGAGCGGTGGAGAAGTTATTCTAGGGATAAGAGCATCAATTGGTGCGGCATACGTTGTACCAGTTGAATTGCGAGGGGTTAACCTTTCTCGCGGTGTTGCACGAATTCAACCTAACAGTGATCTTACTTCAGAGTTTTTAGTTCGCTTTTTCCAGACTAATGCAGTAGATGAGTATTGGGGGTTAAGTAAGCAAGGTAGTACTTTTAGTGAAGTATCAATAGAAACTGTTCGAGAGTTAAAGGTGGTTATTCCGCCAGAGACTGAACAGCGAGATATTTGTTTGCATATTGAACAGATGTCGGAAGCATTTGAGCGAATTATAAATTTAGCGCTAATGCAGCATAACTTGCAAAAAGAACGCCGCACTGCGCTAATCTCAGCCGCCGTCACAGGTAAAATCGACGTGCGTAATTGGGAGCAGCCTAATGACTAATAATGTTACGCCGCCGCTTGGTCAGTTTATTTTATTTGAAACAGATGAAGGGCAAACCAAGGTTGAATGTCGCTTTGAAACAGAAACGCTCTGGCTAACTCAAAACTTAATAGCTGAGCTTTATCAAAAGAGCGTACCCACTATAAATGAGCATTTAAGTAACATTTATAGCGAAGGTGAACTTGAACAAAATGCAACCATTAGGAATTTCCGAATAGTTCGAAAAGAGGGCACGCGAGAAGTTGCTCGCGATGTAGCACATTATAATTTAGAAGCCATATTAGCTGTTGGTTATCGGGTTCGCTCTAAGCAAGGCACTAAGTTTCGCCAATGGGCGACAAGAACATTACAAGAGTACCTAACTAAAGGCTTTGTAATGGATGACGAGCGCCTCAAAAACCCAGATAACATGCAATACTTTGACGAACTATTAAACCGCATACGCGATATACGTTCATCAGAGAAGATATTTTGGCGCAAAGTATGCGACATATATGCCACCAGCATTGATTATGACGGCAAAGCACAAACTAGTGTCGATTTTTTTGCGAAAGTACAAAACAAAATGCACTGGGCTGCCCATGGAAATACCGCAGCAGAGTTGGTATTTAAACGTATTGATGCTGAAAAGCCTAACTTAGGCTTAACCAGCTTTGTAGGTAAAGAGCCTACGCGTAAAGAGGTGGTTACTGGCAAAAACTATTTAACTGAAAAAGAGCTTGATACGTTAAACAGATTAGTTAACTCTTATTTAGAATTTGCCGAGCTACAAGCCCGTAATGGTAAGCTTATGAAAATGGCTGATTGGGCAAACAAGCTCGATGATTTTTTACGGCTAAGCGACTATGAAGTACTTACCCACGCTGGCAATATTTCACAAGTGCAGGCTACTGAAAAAGCAAAACAAGAATACGATAAGTACCGCAGAGTCATCGATGCCCAGCCATCAAAGGTTGATTTAGATTTAGCTAATGCATTAAAGCAGTTGCAAGATAAGCCAAACTCTTAGCTTTGCAGAGCGGTTTTCGATTTACAGATTGTGCAGACACTGTCTGCACAATTGAAATGCTAACGCTTAGCGCAAGACAAATAACAAAACAATAAAAATAAGGACGAGCGATGAATGATGTAACCCAAGAACGGATTTTTCAAGACGACATCATCAACCAAATGGTAGCCAATGGTTGGGTTGAAGGTACTGGTGCAGGCTATAACTGCGAAACCGCTTTGTATGAACAAGATGCGCTGACCTTTGTTAAAAACACCCAACCCAAAGAGTGGCAAAAGCTGTGTAAGGTGTTCCCTAATGATCCTGAACGCCACTTTTTAGAAGCGCTGGTGGCACAACTTAAAAAAGCCGATATAAACGCCACAGATAAAGCCTCACGTACGTATGGTGTATTAGGTGTATTACGCCATGGTTTAAAAATTCGTAATGCCCGTTTTGAACTGTGCCAATTTAAACCAGAGCATAACCTAAACCCTGAAACCTTAGCGCGTTACGAGCAAAACACTTGTCGTATAGTACAAGAGTTAGTGTATAGCCCCTATGCTAATGCTGAGCACTTGGCAGCAACAGGTAGCAAAGCTAAAAGTTGGCGCATAGATTTAGTGTTGTTTGTAAACGGCTTACCCGTATCAACCCTAGAGCTTAAATCAGAATTTAAACAAGCGGTTGAAAATGCGATTAAGCAATACAAACAAACTCGCTTACCTAAAGACCCCGCAACTAAAAAGCCAGAACCACTGCTGACCTTTAAGCGCGGTGCATTGGTGCACTTTGCTGTAAGCCAGTATGAAGTGTATATGACCACTAAGCTTGCGGGTGACGACACTTTCTTTTTACCTTTTAACAAAGGCACAAGCGAAGGTGGGGCAGGTAATGATGTACCTGAAGACGCTAACCGTTATGCAACCGATTACTTGTGGAATGAAGTATTAGTGCCTAAAAATCTGCTTAATATTTTAGGCAGCTTTGTACATTTGCAAATAGAAGACAAGGAAGATTGGGAAGGGCGTAAATACAAAAAAGAAACGCTTATTTTCCCGCGTTATCACCAATGGGATGTAGTAAGTAAGCTGATTGATGCGGCAATTGAAGAGGGCACAGGTAACAAGTATTTAGTGCAACACAGTGCGGGATCAGGTAAATCAAACTCTATTGCTTGGACAGCCCACCAGCTTTCTACTCTTTATGACGAGCAAGGTAATAAACAGTTTCATTCAGTGATTGTTGTAACAGATAGAACGGTACTTGATGATCAGCTGCAAGATACTATTTATCAGTTTGAGCATGCAGACGGTGTGGTAGGGCGAATTAACAATAAAGAGGGTGACGGTTCTAAATCAGAAAAGCTCGCCAGCGCACTTGAAAACGCTCAGCCTATTATTATTGTAACCATTCAAACCTTCCCGTTTGTATTACGTGCAATTGAAAACAGTACTAGCTTAAAAGAGCGCAGCTACGCGGTTATTGCCGATGAAGCGCATTCATCACAAAGTGGCTCTACCGCTCGCCAGTTAAAAGAAGTGTTGATGACGGAAGAAGCTGACGATGACGTACTCTCTGGTGAAAAGGAGTTATCGTCAGAGGATATACTCGATGCAACCGTTGCAGCCCGCCGTGGTAGTGCAAACCTTAACTACTATGCGTTTACTGCCACACCTAAAGCAAAAACAATAGAGCTGTTTGGTCGATTACCTGACCCCGAACTACCTCCATCAAAACAAAATAAGCCAGTGGCGTACCACATATATTCAATGCGCCAAGCAATAGAAGAAGGCTTTATATTAGATGTACTTAAAAATTACACTAACTATAAAGTGATGTACCAGCTTGCGCAAAAAATAGCCGCGGCAGATGAAGAAGTCGATAGTAAAAAGGCAACCGTAAAGCTTAATCAATGGGTGCGTTTGCACGACCATAATATATCGCAAAAAGTTAAAGTCATTATTGAACACTTTAAAGATAACGTAATGGGCTTATTAGGCGGCCAAGCAAAAGCCATGGTAGTAACTGGCTCACGTAAAGAGGCGGTGCGTTATAAGCTAGCATTTGATAAGTATGTATCTGAAGCTCTAGCAGAGCAAAAAACAGGTTACTCGACAATACGCGCTATGGTGGCATTTTCAGGCGAAGTTGAATTTACTGAGAGCGATCCTGACAGCGCGGCATTTTTAGATAAAAAGTTTACCGAAAAAAATATGAACCCTGAGCTTAAAGGCCGCGATATGCGCAAAGCCTTTGATAGTGATGATTACCAAGTAATGCTGGTGGCTAATAAGTTTCAAACGGGGTTCGACCAACCAAAGCTATGCGCTATGTATGTAGATAAAAAGCTAGGTGGCGTTGAGTGTGTACAAACCCTGTCACGATTGAATCGTACTTACCCAAGTAAAGCTGAAACAGGTACGTTTGTATTGGACTTCTTTAATGCCCCAGAAGATATACTAGAAGCATTTCAGCCTTACTACCAAACAGCAGAGCTTGCCGATGTTACTGACCCTCAAATTGTTTTTGATTTGTTTGAAAAGCTGCGTGCTAGCGGTATATTTTTGTGGTCTGAGGTTGAGCAGTTTTGTGCAGCCTTTTTCACTAAAAACAAATCAAACGCGGCAATTAGCAATATTATTCATCCAGCTAAAGAGCGCTGGCAAAAGCGTTACGCATCAGCAATTGAGGCGTATATAAAAGCCAAAGAGATGTTTGAACGCACTAAAAAGACTGAAGACGCTGTATTAATAGCTAACGCAGAAACAAGCTTTAAAGAGTGTAAACAAGAAAAAGACCGCCTAGAAATATTCAAAAAAGACTTAGGCAGCTTTACCCGCTTTTATGAGTTTATGTCGCAGCTGGTGGAGTACGACGACAAAGAACTTGAAAAGCTAAGCTTGTTTGCTCGCCATTTACGCCCACTGTTACGTGAAAAAGTAGTAACAGAAGATCAGCTTGATTTAGATAACGTAGTAATGAGCCATTACCGTTTATCAAAAATACGCCAGCAAGATATACAGCTAAAAGAAGGTGATCCTGATTACAAGCTAGAGCCAAGTAATGACGTGGGCAGCGCTAAAGCGAAAGATAAAAAAGAAGCGTTTTTATCGCAAATAATCGACAAGCTTAATGAAGTGTTTATTACCGACAACCTAACTGATAAAGACATGCTTAATTATGCCTTTACAGTGCGCGATAAACTAAGCGAAAACACCGCTGTAATGAGCCAAATTGCCAACAACAGCCCAGAGCAGGCTATGTTAGGTGATTTCCCTCAAGCGATGGATGACGCCATTTTAGGGAGCAGTGATGCACACCAAGAACAAATGATGCAGCTGTTGTCAGATCCTGCAAGAAACCAACAATTTGCGCGAGTGATATTTGATATGTTGAGCGGGTTAAATAGTAGAAAGTGATTTTAGGGTACGATTACAATATTTGAGAAGTAAACTTAATGATAAAGGAGTGACATTATGAATGTTAATAAAACCACTTTGGTTAAGAAGGAGAAGTTAGTTGTTAATAGTAATCAAAAAACACAACTTAGTGATTATGAATTAAATAAAGTAGCCTCAAGAATTGAGGATGAAATAAATACTAGCCAAAATAGAAAAGCAACGGTTAAAATTTTTGAGGTGGAGTAAAGTATATGGATGTACGTGTTTTTGTTAGTGAAGAAGTAAAGGCCAGTTCTTCACAACCGTTATTAAAAAAAATTGTTGATGAATTTAAATTGTATAAAAGTGGAAAGGGTAGGCCTGCGCACTTTGGTAGAGATGTGCCGTATGATTTTCCTTTTTCTGTAAAGGAATCTGGCCTTGCCCATATACATTTAAAAGACTCAACATCAAAAGGTTGGCATTTAAAAAAAGTATCGTTTAGTAAAACCAGTAATACAGCTTTAATTTATTGCCAAGGCTCGGTTCAAAAAAACTGTTATTTTTTAATTTCAATTTTAGAGAATGCACATGAAACATATAAGGTTAAACCTTTATATTTAGAATACCTAGCTGAAAGAGCCGAAGTATTTAGAGAAAAGTTTTAGATAGAGAGTATTTATGAAAAACATCAATTGGTTTACTGATGAACCATCAGAGGTAGGTCTTCACTTTGTAGCTGTAAAATATGGTGAAGGGGCTGGGACATTCGATTTTATAGAATGGGATGGCAATAAATGGCTTACTGAATATGAAGGTAAAGTTATTGCATACACTACACTGGAAGGTTTAATAAGAGATAGTAATATAGAATGGCCAGAAGAAACTAAAAAAGTAGAGCTGAAAAAAGACCCAAATGTAGATGCTGATAGTCTGTGGGAAGAAATGTAGGACAAAAAGTTATAAAAGTTTTATTAAACGAATTTAACGTAGAGGTTCGAATATGACACTGGTTTTTAGTACCATGGTTGGTACCAATCTCAGCACCTAGTTGTTATAAATTTAAATTAAAGCAATGGCTTGCGGGTTTAGTTAAGACTCCCCCAGCTCCACCAATAACGGTTTTTAAATTCGTTTGTTTAAAAACCCTAAAAAACCCGCAACTTGAGCAATCAAGTCGCGGGTTTTTTTATGGCTGAAATTATTGAATTTATTG
>NZ_JASDDF010000048.1:0-29842 GCF_030407535.1 Pseudoalteromonas sp. APC 3224
CTTGTAGTGTGATTTTTTGCAATGAAACCATTCTAATTTTGTTTAATTCTGATTGTTTTCATACTTTATACGGAAATAATCAAAAGGTACATTAAGGATGTTTTTTTCTTTTTTAAAATCTAGAGTTAACTTTACTTTAAAGTTAATTTCAGTTTCATTTTTTTTAACAAGTGCAAATTTAGCCGCTCTGACCCTATCAGAAATAAGTGCAATAGACTCTCAAATCAAGCAACTTCCCAGTCAGTCCGATAACGGGCTTAGTCAAATCCCCAATTTAGTTGAGCAGTTAAACGCGGCTGAAACGAGTAATAATACCGAGCGTGAAAAACCGAATCCTAATACAGTAGAATTAGATGAAGTATTGGGTGCAATATTAAATAGCAAAATGGGATTGGCGGAGCATATTTACGAATACAAATTATATGATTATCTGCAAAATGAAATGCAGTTACTTGCGGCTGGCACAGATAAAACAGCCATTGTTCATAAAAGTATTAGTTTAAATATTTTGTTAGCAGGCCCGAATGCAGGCGCTGAATCGTTTTTTGTTACCTATTTAAATAGTGACGAAATAGGTGGGCTTAGATTACGTGAAGCGCTGATGTATTTTACTTTACATCCTAACAATGCTGTTAAAGACAGAGCCAGCTTTTTTGCCAGTGAAAAAGGGCACCCTATTTTTAGAGGGCCTGCGAGCTGGGTGTTTGGCAAATTAAGTAGCATTGATGATACCGCAGCAATTGCACAGCTAACTGCTGCACTTAATCAGTCTATTATCGACAATTATGGTTTTGATACGCAGTTACTTACGCTGCTGGGGCTTGCTGAGGTTGCAAATATTAGTTATTTAAAGGCCAACTTTTCTAATGTTGGCCTTGATAAAAGCCTACTCGAACTAGGCGAACGCTACATCAATTTTAAGCGCGCAAGCGGTACAAATAAAAGCCAGCTTATTAGCAATACCTTTAATAAAAGCATGACTCGCTATGAAAGAGATGAAGCGCTTGGTTATATTTTAAAGAACAATAAAGCTGATCTATTAAAAGAGTTAGGGCTATTGTTTGATACAGACAACGGCCTTGTGTTATCGCCTGAGCTGGCGCAACTTGCCACTATTTATGGCTACCAAATTAATGGCAGTGCCGACAACCCCATTATTAGCGCTAAATAATTATTAAAATAGAAGGTTAATAGTGTGAAAAATTTAGTAATGTACATGAGTGTGCTACTGGCGTGTTTTTTGACATCGGGCTGTGATTTTTTATTTGATAAAGCGCATGGTTATCGCGGACCCATTGTTGTGACGATTGAAACAGAGGATGGCTCAGTGCCAGAATTTCCTTTTTTGATAGAGTCTGTGTACACAGAGTCATGTGGTCATAGTAGTTGTGGCATAGACTCAGGTTATAGATACTTTAAAACTGCCTATGCTAATAAGCCAATTACCTTCCCACGGGATCGTGTGGATTTATTACAACCCAATGCCTATGCAACAATTCTTTTTAAGGTTACCCATCCTAATTATCACTACAATGTATTTACGCGAGGCTTTGGGCCCACCGATGCTGATGATCCTATTCATATCACGTTTACCGTTAAGCCGTTTGCTGAACAAATGAATAAAGTAGCTGGGTGGGCGACTGGCCCTAAACAAGACATGCAAAACTTTACACCTGAGAGCAGAGAATATAAAAAAGCAGACATTCGGTATCGCCAAGCGCGCTTTAATTTAGGAAAGACGATTAAAAGGCACATTACGGTGATCAAAACTTTTTACTTACCCCATTTTTCAAAACGTATGCAACAACGGGTTATTGAAAAGTATCAACCGATTTTTAGAGCCTGGTATTACGGCGTACCTGAAACGGATTGTTGGGATATGGTTGACTGTAGAAAGCAAATTTTAAAACCAAGGAAGGCTGAGTATGAAGGACTATAAGCGTAAAATAATACTGACTTTTGGGGCGGTAATGGTATTTAATTGTGCAGCGCACGATACCAATACCAGCCACCCACGTATTACAGAAGCAATTTTTAAATCTCTAAAATCGCAAGATGAAAGTATTACTAATTATTTTCAGCTATATCAAACCCACCCCGATTATGTCACTAAACTTGTGGGAGATGCGCACTATGCGGTGGAACTAGATCAGCCTTACCCTTATTTATGGGGCTACGACCCGCAGTTCGATGATGCTGATGAAAAAGAAATTGACGAGGATCAGGCAAGCCCAAACTACCCTGCATTTAGAAAAAAAAGCCTCAATGTACTTGATGGGGTGGTGATGGAAGACTCCCCAACTAATCGCGTAATGTCGCATTTTCAGCATGCTTATACCGGAGCTCCGATGTCAGTTGATGATTGGCTAAATGGTGCAAATTGGCTCGTTGATTCTCGTTATGGAAGAATAGAGCCGAGTGAAATAACCGCAGGGCGATTTTTTAACGATGCAATACATACCATGGGGTATTTAAATACGATAGATGATTTAAACGAAATGGTAGGCGATGGTAATGGAAGGCGAAGTCTGGAAAAGCAAGGGCGGAAACTGAGCGGCGCTAAAGCAATGTGGTTATTTGGTCACGCACTGCATCACGCTGAAGACATGAGCTCAATCGCGCATATACATGGTGATGCTCACTTAACTTTGGCTAAAGACTCTCTTAGCGAACCGGATGACTATGAAGCACACTTTATCCCCAGCAAGATTTATGAGTTTATAAAGGGGTTAGATAAAGATTATTGGTTCGAGCCTGTTAGCCTTAGTAAAACCATCAACAATGCAGGGCAAATTTGGGGGCGTAAAACAGACCCTGCAACTTACGCCTTACTTGAGAATTACCTAGACCCGGCGAATATGTCGCGGGGTATTTATAATACGGCTTTGTTTCAAGCTGATTTAGCTATTGATTTTTCATACGCTCCCCTCGATTTTTCATATTCAGATCCATTATTAGTTGAAAGGGATGGTAAGTATTGGCGCTATGATGAAAAAGCCACCCAAGCCTCTTATAAGGCTGCTGGTAAGCTTTGTGGCGGGGGGGAGCTAAGTAAAATGTTTTACTTTGGTGATTTAAGCGATTTTGACCGCTCTGAAGGTCCTAACTTTAACGCGTGCGGTTTAAGAGTAAATATAGACTCTAGAGCGTTGCCTGAATACGAAATAATGCATGCTGCCGCTAAGGTGTTTGGGGATAGCGGTAATTTTGAAGCTCATGGGTTTCATTATGATGGTCGCTTTAATAGTTTTTATTCGGATTGGTGGGAGGCCAGTGTTTTTGGCGGCCCTGAAGGTTATTACTACATAGAAGAAACAATGAAAGGGGTGGTATACGAAGGAAAAGCATTCTTTAGAGACATAGCTGCAGGAGAAATGCTGCTGCGACCTCATTATATTAGGCAAGATATCACTAAACCTCATTCAGCGAATAACCCGCTGATTAAAACCTGCACTGATTGGTCAGTATCTGCGCTGCGTTGTTACAAGGGCGATAGCTTATTAGAGCGTTTTGCTGAAAAGCTTATTCCTTATTCACTTGAGTTTTTAGTGGGCTACAGTCAGTTTTTTTATGATGTTGCTAATTTGCCACCCTATTTACAACAAGTAGAAGTAATACAAGACGAGCGTAAACGCTATGGTATGAAGTGGCAGGGTAAAATTAATTATACCGGGCGCATAGAAATGACCCACGAAGAGGGGAATGGTGAACACACCATTGAAGATTTTGCTTATATTGCCCAGCGCTACAAAGCGCAAACCATTCCTAATTTATCTTTTATAACGCAAGATAAAGCGATTAGCATTAATTTAAAGTTTAACGAAGCTATTAGAGCGCCAGATGCACAGAACAGTGAGTTCTCGTTGGGGCTTGCATTAAACGAACAACAGGCCTTTTTTGATAGCCGCAATTTAGAGAGTGCGATTTTAGCTGACTCAAGTTTTAAAGGGTGTTTTACCGTGGGGTCATCTGAAAATCTGACTAGCAACTGCTGGCAAATAAAGGTCCCCTCAGCGGCCTTGAAGTCGCTATTTAGTGGCGATTTAAATGGGCGCGTTACTTTATTAGTACAGGCTGCTGATATGAATAACCACAGAGACCTAAATGGCAAACCAAGCGACAACCTTAACCATGGTGCGCTGTTAGATGCCACACCGACAACTCCAGCAAGGCGCTATGTAAAACGTAGCGGGGCTGAATATACTATTTTTGATGATGGTAAGGCTCGTTATAGTTCGCAAGAAAACCTCTATTATTGGCACTCAGATACATCAAAACCTGGCAACATGTTTGGCACTTATGCAAATAAACAAGGCGCATTTGCCTACGATCCAGGTTATGACAAAAATCACATTTTATTGTTCGACAGTCGTAAGCCTGAAATTAGGCTGGAAGTGACAACAGGCATTGCGTTGCCTGAAGATAAAAAGGAGTAAGTTATGAGAGCAATTACCTTGGTTATTATACTAATACTAAGCTTTGCAAGTTCTGCCAATGACTTTAGTAAAGAAATTAAGCTTGCCGATAATGTTGTGCAAGGGCGTGTTATGTCTAAAAGCAGTGAGTGGGTTGGCGGTAAAGTAGTGACTTACCATCAAGTTTTAGTGCGCGATGACTTAATGGCGGGTGCGTTAGGTAAACCTGCTCAAAGTGAGCTGGTAATTACACAAGCAGGTGGTACTGCTGTTCATCCTGTTTTAAAAGTGGCTATATCACAGACTATTTCGCATCAAGTAACGCTAAAAGAAGGGGATGAAGCAATATTTTTTACCCACACTGACCCGTTAGGGCAACAGCAACTGGTAAAGGGGCAAAATTCGGTCGTAGCAGTGCAAGGAATGGGTACTGATAATGTTGTTTTGCCGGCCTTTAAACAGCTAAAAGTGTCAAAAATTTCACCGCAACACGCTAATGTATTACGCGCAAAACAGACGACTGATGTGGTAGGTAAAGCTGTACTGCAGCAAGAAGCGTTAACTTTGCCAAACGCTAAAAAAAGGATCAAGCAGTTGCTCGCAGATAAGCTGGCTAAACAAGGAAAAGACGATGCGTAAATTAATGTTAATCGCCGTATTTACGTGTTGTACAAACGCAAAAATGGTGAGTGCTGAGGAATCAAAAGCGGTGCAGTCTCTTGATGTTTTAATGAGAAACCAACGCGTTGAAGTTATCAGTATGGAGCAAGCTAAAGCGCAACAAGCAAAGTTTAATAAAGATTATTTTAGTCAAGCAAAGCGTGCTTATGCTCAAGGCTTAAAAAAAGTAAAGCAACCAACAGGTAAGGTGATTCATTTAGCACATGAAAAAATCAATAAGGTTAATTTTACCGATAAGTTTGTTGTAAGGCGAATTGATGCACAAAAACTTGCTCTTGGGGCAACGGGCATTGCCAGTTTAAAACAGCAACCTGATGTTAAAATTTACGACCTTGATGAAGACCTAAATACCAAAGTTAACGCGGAAGATAAAACCCCGGTAGATAAAACCCCGGTAGATAAAACCCCGGTAGATAAAACCCCGGTAGATAAAACCCCGGTAGATAAAATAATACCTGCAAAAACAAACAAGGAAGTAAATGAGTTATGATAAAAAAAATAATAGCTTTGCTCTTGCTGATTGCACTGTTTAGTGGTTTGCCATTGGCTGCACAGACAAAATACTTACAGTTTAATACGACACCCCATAGCAGTGAAATGATATTTATTGATGCTGTTACTATACAAGATGACAGCATCCCTGTTACTTACTTTAAACTTGGGGCAGACGAGCAAGTAGTGAATGCTTCATTGCGCACACTTAAGAGTCAAGGCATCACAATTAATTTACCGACTGTTCAGCAAATGCTTTTGAGTGAGCAATTACCTTATATTATTGCGCCAAGTGCAAATCGTGAGTTTGGCCAGCATTTATTAGCGGTCCCTGAGTTAGGTAAGTATCCAATTGCTATTACAGCGGGCTTTGGTAAAAGTATTTTTAATCTTGCCAATTTAGTTTTATCTGAAGCGCCCGCAACGGCCATGGAAGAGTATATTGTTTTAACTACTTGGTGGGATCCCGCGCAGCCTTTATCTGAATTAGTAATCAACTTTTCGACCATAAAAACTGGCACCAAAGCACAATGGTTAAGGCTGCAATATTTGTGTGAGTTAACTCTTTCACCACGCAATGGGCTTGAGCTGCTTGGCAGTGCACAGCAATCTTACTTAATACAACTCTCTGAAAGTCAAGATTGTATCAACTAAAAAGGACGTAGTTCATGAAAACTGCAAATTGGATTTGCCGACTTCTTATGTTGGTTACTATTTCTGTGTCTGCTGGAAGCCCATCTTACATATTAAACGAATCAAATCAGCTTGTGCCACAACTATGGCATAAAAACAATTTACCTTACAAATGGCATTTGAATGAGCGCGGTTATTCACCATTAGAGTTCAGCGTGGTTGAGCAAGAGCTACAACGTGCATTTTTAGCCTGGCAAACTCTTCCAGATAGTAATGTTACTTTTGAATATCAAGGTATTACTCAGCAATCAGGAAAAGGAGCTGGTAGTCAATTATCTAGCTATATTGATGGAGTAAATGTTGTTTCGTTTGTAAATAATGAATATAACTTCCCAGAGAGTGTGCTAGCTATTTGCAGTACTTTTATTTTTAATGACGAAATTATGATTACGGAAAATAATTTTGATTTAAATGGTGATGGAGAAGGTGATATTCCAGTAGGTTTGTATCCGGCAGGGACCATTTTTAATGCTGATATTTTTTTTGATGGGGCCAAACCTTTTTCTCCAGAACTGCTCTACTATACAGCGTTGCACGAAATTGGCCACTGTATTGGTTTGCAACACAGCTCTATTGAGCACAGTGTGATGTACCCTGCCGCAGATAATGATATAGCGCGAGGCGCGATTATAAAAAATGATGATAGTTCTACTTTGGCAAGCTATATGGAGGCGCCTCAGGTTGAGCAACGTTACGGTACTATAAGAGGTAAAGTATTAAATGGTGTAACCGGCACAACGGTAAGCGGTACACATGTTTATGCTGTAAACAGTGAAACTTTAGAAAAAGAAGTGGGTACATACAGTTTAACCGGTGGTGAATATCGTTTATTTTTACCAGTAGGTCAGTATTTTTTAAAAATTGAACCGCTAGATGCTTCACATCCAGGGCTAGAAGCTGAGCGGCTGGTATCTGTTGTTAATCCGCCTGACAACACGTTTTTTGACCGCGAATATTTTGATTTAGATGAGTCATCTTATGAAACAGAAGCAGAGGAACCTAAGTTATTTGATGTCACGGCTGGGGCGGATATAGCCGATATAGATTTTTATATTAATGAAAAAGTAACCAGTGAATTTAAGTTTGACCTAAAAAAAGGCCTTAATTATTTTGGGTATCCGCAAAATGTGCCTTTTGGTTTAACATCGCACGATTTATTGCAGCAGTTATCGGCGTTTATTGAAGTGAACCGAATTGAGAGGTTTAACCGCGATACGGGCGGTTTTGAATTTGCTTTTATGTTAGACGGTCAGCCGCAAGGCATTCAGTTCGATATTCAAGAGGGGGAAGGTTATTTAATCAGCAGTGACACCGATGGTGAATTGATTTTCCCTGGGGCTACCTATTGCCATGAGTTCGAACTAAAAAAAGGTTTGAATCTTGTCGGGATTACCTGCCCACCTGCAAATTTGGACTCTTACCAGTTTATTCAGGCGATAGGTTCTAGCGAGATCATTGAGAGCATACGTTACTATGACCCTGCAAAAAAACAACATTTAGAAACCCGTTACCAAGGTGACCAAGTTATTGGTGATAAGTTTGCTGTACAGCATGGCTTTGCTGTGGAAATTCGCATGTTGGCGGACAATGGTATATTTAAGCTTTCAAAAGTTGATGTTTCGGCTCCAGTTATAAACTATATTTCTCCAGGTACAGCGCTACCGAGAGATTATGTTTTAATATCGGGACAAGGGTTTATTGCTGACCCAGATCAAAATATTGTATTGATAGGCGGGCAACGTTTAGTTGTGCAGAGTGCTTCCCATGACTCCCTTTTAGTGCAAATACCAAGTGATATGAAGGCTGGTGAATATTTGCTCACGGTAAGTGCAAATGAACTAACAAGTAATAGTGTGCCACTAGCTGTAAAAGCCCGAGAGCAAGAAGAGAAAGAAGATGATATAAATCAATTACTATCTGGCATGGAAGTTAAAGGTAATATTAGTGCCTTTGGCGAACAGGATGTTTATACATTCGTTGCACTCGAAGGCTCTAAAGTGAATATTAATGTGAGTCCTTTAAACAGTCAGCCAGGGCTCAGTCTACAATTACTTAACCCCAATGGAGGCTTGCTTATTAAACGCAGTGCGTCTTCGAGTGAAGGCGATATTAACCTGCAAAATTACCAAATTAAAGAAACAGGAATTTATACTATTGTCGTTTCGGCTGTGTCGGTTGGTGCTTATAAGTTGTCTATCTCTATAGATGCTCCTCTGGGGGCTGCTAGAACATCAGCATTAATGGGAGAGTCGCAAGTTGCTGTAAAGGGCACTGAGCTTAAGCAAGCGATATTATTACTTGTTACTGACAAGCGCGGACAGCCAGTGACCAATGCTGATGTGGTTCTTTCTCAAAGAGTGGTTGAAAGTAAACCCAGTAGTAAAGACATTAATATTTTGGCGAATGCTCTTTCAACTCCAAGCCCCAAAACAATGAGTAGCCGTATTCAAAATTCTCCGCAAGTGGCCGCGGGTGATACTTACCTGAAAACACTTAAATCAGACAATTATGGGTTAATTGGGGCAAGTGTTGCAGTACCTGATTTAACTAGAGACTTTCAAATTGTGGTGAAGGTACCTAGCTTTCCCGATATTGAGCCCATTACATTAGATGTAAAAGTAATTGATGAGCCAATAGCACAAATAAAAATTGATAAAACAGAGCAAAACTGTGGCAGCAAATGTCCGGTGGGTGCTGAGTTACCAGAGCCATGGCGCGCTACTTTTTTAGATGAAGAAGGGAATGGAATTAAAGGTGTGCCTGTTGAATGGCTAGTTATTTCTGGTGGCGGAAAGCTTGGTGCAAAAAGTGGAGAAACTTCACAAACTCGTATAAAAATTGAGTCCGATGCCAGCGGGAAAGTAGAGATTTTTCATAAGTTGGGCGAAAAGCTTTACTTGAATAAAGACGTAAGTGATCTAGATGAAACTCTGGTGAAGTCACCGCAGGTCGTCATGATGTCTGTACCAGGTCAGTCTGCTCCTGTTGTGTTTACTGTGGATGTGAAGGCTGGCCGAGTAGCCACTGTTACACCAAGTAGAGCAACCGATTTACAGAAAACATTATTGACTCGATTCATAAATAGTTTAGGGCTACAAGTTAAAGACAGCTTTGGTAATCCAGTTGCAAACGCCCAAGTAACCGTTTTATCACCAACGCCTGATTCTGGTATTGAAATTACTCCTGGGTATATTGATGGTGCCCAATTAACTGGGCACCAAACGAACGAACGTGGAATTTGGCTTGGATCAATTAGTGTTGGTCTAATAGTCCCAACTATCGATGAATTTGGTAATAAAGATACGGTTGGATTAGCAGAGGCTTACTCATTAAATCTGCAAGTAGGTAGTCAAAATATTAGCTTTAAACTTGATGTAGATATGGGGCCTATATTAGTACCTGACCGTTCAATGAACAGTGCTTTGATAGGTCAGCCACTTACAAAGCCCTTTACTTTTAAGCCACATGGTTTTATGAGAAACCTTAAGGTAGATCCATCTCAGGTCCTTGGGAGCGACAGGGTAAAATTAAATAATATTTCTATCAGAAGAGGTTATTCAGGAAACGTTGAAGATTATGGATGGAAGCATTATGAAAGTGCATTTGTTTTTTACGATATCAATCGCAGTGATTTTTCAGAAATCAGACGGATTCTGTCTAAAGGAGATGAAATTCACTTTAGTGTATTAGGTAAACAAAACATGGGAGTCGAGATTGAAGCAGTTGATACTCTCCTAAGTTGTGAAGAGGTTAAATATACTAACGAAATACCCTATTGTAGTGGGGTATTTCAATCACGTGCTTATAGGGAAAGAGAAGGTGCAGTAAATGTTAACAATGTTGGACATTACAGCACAAGAAAGCCAGTGGTTATAAAAGCGGTTATTCCTAATTTCTCACACGGCGTACTAGTGGGTTCAACGACAGTAGCTCCTAAACCACCTAGTAGCCAACCTGATTTAAAGCCTGACATTTTATGGTGGGATGTTGCTAAAGAGTCTTATGTTAAAGATTTAACAGGTGTTGCTTGGGTTTATCCTCAGCCTATTAGTTTATCATTTGTTATAGATGATAGCTTTGCAGGGACAAACGGTAGTACTAGTGTATACCCAGGGATTAAAGCTGTAAGTGGAATTGACTTAGACAAGTTAAATATCACTATGCCAGACGGTTCAGTGATTAATGGACAAAATATTCAAGACAGCTTAAGACTAAATCAAGCGCCAAATTATGCAAGACTTTGGCTTGAACACCATCAAATTTCACACCTAAACGATGATGTTATAGCCAGCTCACCTGAGCACTTTCAACTAATTTACGAGCCTAATTCTTCCACGCTAAGTGATGGAGTTAATACTATCAAATTGGGCATTGCGGATTCGGCGGGGAATATAGCCACTGAAGTGAGTTGTTCGTTTACATATCCAACGTCAATTCAGTGTCAGGAGTAGGGAAACGATGAAAATTAAACTTTTAATAACCACACTTATATTTTGGTTGATGTGCTCGTTTGTTTTGGCAGCCGAACTTCATAATACGAGTGTTAAAATATCAGATGTAAATACGCGCTCGTTTGTAGTGGCTTGGGCTGCCCCGTCAAACTCCACTGGTAGTGTTAAAGTTTACTTAGATCCAAAAGGTAGCGACTTAGTTGATACACGTGTCAGTTCATCTCAATTTACATATACTGAAAACAGTGATGTTAAGCAGCAAATGTTGGCGCAGGGCTTATTTAGAACGCGAGTTTATGGTTTAACACCTGATACTCATTACTATATTCGTATAGAGCAGCTAGATAATAGTGGGCAAAGCCATGCTTTGCCCGAATCAGGTGCGCTTTTCCATGTTAAAACGATGAGCAGAGAAGATATTGTGCTAAACGACACCTTGGCTGCTTATATTGAAAACGAAAGCGAGCAAAGCCCTGCTGGAAAATTAATGTATTTTAGTTTTCCTGGTGCCGTTTATCCTCTTTCTCACGTGGTGGGAGATTCTCTTCCTGAAAATATGGCTGCGGTTAGTTTATCGAATGTTGCAGATGGAGATAAACATATTTCAATGCTGCGCTCTAACGTTGAGGTTCAGGGTCATGCCGTAACTGGTTTAGTAAACGAAGGGTTTGCGATGGCAGAGAATTCGCAATTAGGTCGCTTACAAATACTCCCTCAAACTATTACTTTAAACAGTGCTAAGGACACCGATGCTGATGGTATTCCAGATTGGTACGAGCTTGAAAATGGCTTAAATGTTCATGGTGATGATGCGTCTTTTGACTTGGATAGTGATGGACTTACTAATTTAGAGGAATTTCAGTTGGGAACTCAATCCAATCTGGCTGATACCGATGGCGATGGCGTGAGTGATTATCAAGAAGTTAAGATTGCTGGTACCTCTGCCTTAAGAATTGATACTGATAATGACGGGTTGACGGACTTCCAAGAGTTATCAATTTTCCAAACTGATGCTTTATCAAAAGATACTGATGGCGATGGATTCTTAGATGGGGATGAGGTTAAAGATGGGTATGATCCCAAAGATAAGGATGTTCATCCACCTCATGTAGATCTAGATAATGATGGTGTTGCGGATAAGAATGATAACTGCCCTGCACTTCCAAACACTAATCAAATAAACACAGATGGTGATGACTTTGGCGATGCATGTGATGACGATGACGATAATGATGGCGTAGATGATTATGAAGACAATGCTCCATTGGTTGCAAACTCAGATCAACAAGATAGTGACGCTGACTTAATTGGTGATGTCATTGATAATTGCCCATTATTAGGTAATCCACATCAAAAAGATAACGATGAGGATGGGCGAGGTGATGTATGTGATGAGGACGATGACAATGACACCGTTTTAGATTACAAGCAAGCTGGAGAGTCGTCAAATATTGCATTGACTCTATACCGTCTTGAGTCGGTTGAAAGCATCAATTTGTCATTTGCCAAAAATTCGAACGCAAAAATTCATTTTGCTAAACAAACATTTGACGATAATGAGCAAATTTATTTAGGCGAATTTGATATGAGCTTGCACAGGTTTAATGCAAGTGAGCTGTCACCTGAAGACGAAGGGAAGTTGGGGCAGTTGATTTCGATTTTAGATGGTGAAAGTTGTGATTGCGTTATTGTTAACCAACCTAATAGCCAATTAAAACTCATTACGGATAGTCAGTCTATTAATATTCGTGTACCAAGTCACATTCCGCAAAAAGGGAAAACAATATTTATATCATCAGATGATGGTTCTGCGTTTGCTGCTTATAGTTCATCAGATCACAGCAACCTGTTAAATTTACTCGTTGCGGGTAGTGCCTTTATTAAAAATGACAACTGTCAATTTATCAGTAATATAGAGCAAATTGACGGTGATGGTGATGGAGTAGGGGATGCGTGTGATATATCACCGCAAGATATTGATGGAGATGGCATCTTAAATGTTAATGACAACTGTCCTGCGATTCACAATGAAGATCAAAGCAATATCGATGGTGATTCTATTGGAGACCTTTGTGATGAGGATATGGATGGAGATGGTATTCCTAACGAAGTTGAGTCAAATGAGTTGTATACAGATCCAAAAGATGCATATTCGTGGTCAGATATTATAAGTGATGGCGAGGCTGATTTTGATAACGATGGGTTTAGTAATTTACAGGAAGTGTCTCAAGGAAGCAGTATTTTAATTCCAAACCTTAAATTGTTGAAAGGTAAAAACTATATTTACTACCCAATTGAAGGGTTAACTTCAAAGAAGGCATCAGATTTAGTTGAGGTATTGGGTGGTGCTGAGTTTGTAACTCGGCTTGCCACAATTGATTTAGAAGGTAATATTTCCGAGACATTTACGTTCGATGGGCAAGCCTGGGTGGGTACTAATTTCGACCTTAATGAGTATAAAGCTGTAATCGTTGACTCATTGACACAATATATACTCCCCGAATCAGTGGCAGTGGCTTGCAAGTCATTAGATTTGGCTATTGGGGTTAATTTTACGTCGCTACCTTGTGTTACGAATGGTGATACTGCCTTTAAATTATTAGAAGAATATGGTCAAGATAAAGTTAAATCGATAACAGGAATTAATGCCCACTCAGGACTGCGTCAAACAGCTGCTTTTGTAGATGGTGAGTTATCAGGAGAAAACTTTTCTCTTAGCGTGTTGCAAGGTTACCAGTTAGACGTTATATCACCCTTTACAATAGAAAAACCTATTTTGAATCAGTTCGGTGTATCTATAGATAACTTTGATGGAATAAAAGTAGTTACAACCTCAAGCATTAATTTGAGTGGTTTTATTGATACAGCAAGTGGTGTCCTTCTGGTTAATGGGGTTGCGGTAGATGTTATTGATGGGCGTTTTAGCTTAGAAAACTTTGCATTAAAAGAAGGTGAAAACTTAGTTGTTGTTAAAGGGCGAGACCAGAATGGCTCTCCAATCTATTTAGAGTTTGTTATACAGCATGTAATACCGCCAACTTTTGACGTGATTTCTCACCAAAGTGGACAGTCTTTAAGTGCAAAGTCTATTACAATAGCAGGCCGCTACCAAGGAGCTAAACGTGTTGTAGCCAATGGCGTTGAAGGTATATTAAAGGACGGTATGTTTATTGTTTACCCAATACAGTTAACAGAGGGAGATAACGTAGTTACAGTCGCTCTTTATGGTGACTATGGCGTTAAAGTTGAAAAAAATGTTCATCTTACATCTTACCCTATTACAGTGACTCTTCCTGCAGGAGCTTCTCAGCAAGTAAAGTTACCTCAGTCGGTAATCTTTAGTGATGAAAAATTACCGATATCTCCTCAATATGTAACTTATTTAGGGAAAGATAAAACAATCAAAGCAGAACGTTACCAAACTTATTATCCTGATCTTGATAAAGTTGGATTTTATGCGTCCTTTGTTAGTGCTGACCAAAGCTTAACACCAAGTATTACAATGAATTTCAGATCAATTAATACTAATCTGCAATACGGTACTCATCAATTTGCAATCCCAGTTAAAGTAACCGATGCATATGGCTCGTTGACTCATATTGATGACGTGTGGGTAAACATTACTCTGCTTAAAGAAAATGGTGGGGGAGCTATGTTTGTTACCTCACATTCGGATGGTGAAGTTGTAAATGACGCAGATATTAGGTTTCAAGGCTATGTGATTGAAGCGCAAAGTCTTAATTATCAAGGGCAAAGCATTAGTCTCGATAATGATTTTTTTGATATTCCAATTAACCTTTCTGCTGGTCGAAATTACTTAGCTTTTGAGATTGTTAGAGAAGGGATCATCAATAATGAAGTATATCGATTAGACTACTATCCAGAAGGGTATAGCCAAATATTTGTTACATCACATAGTCATAATCAGCATGTTTCAGGAAGTAATATCGTACTTTCAGGTGTTGTCTCTAATGAGGGGGCGAAGCTAAAAGTAAATGGTATTGATGCGTTAGTCGATGGTATAAATTTCTCAATTAATGTTCCCATTTCCGCTGGAACTAATTGGCTGAATATTACTGCTGAAGTGGAAGGTAAAGTAAGTCAATATCAATTAAATGTTATTGGAAAAAAATATACTGCACGTTTTACAAACGTAGTAGACCGTGAGCACTTGTATACATATACACCTGAAATTAATGTGGCGACTGATGGAGTAATCAAAAGAGCGAGGGTCAATAATGGTGATTGGCAATCAATGACTGATGCAAGCGACATAAATCTTGCAATAAAGTACTCTAACCCTCTAATTGAAGGCCGTAACTTTATCGTTGTTGATATTGAATTTATGGATAACACTAGCCAAAAACTAATTGCGATCGTTTACTTTGATAAACAAACTCTAAAATTAAAAACGATTATGCCAAGTAGCGTAAGAGTTTGGGTTACTATGGATGAGGTCATATATAGTGAAGCAGACCAATTTACCTTTGATTTAGGCTGGCTGAGAAATCGTGACCTTGGTTTATTTCAAGCACCAGTTCCAGATAACGCTTCCTCTAGTTATGGCGCTTACGGTCGAATGGGGGCGAGCAAAGTTATTAAAGATTTAGGTGTTGATGAGTTATCTCGAAGAACTGTATTAGTTGAGTTTCCTTATGAAATCTTTCAATCTAATATGGTTGTTGGTGATACAGCTGACACATCTGGATATATTCGGGTTTATAATAAATCTGGTGAACAAGTTCATTATCAAAATGTACACTACAAAGTTGAATATGTGGAGATCGGGAAAGAGCCACAACTCTATATATGGAACCACGGTGAAAATGAAAAAATTCACACCAACAAAACGACCTTGATTGCCTCTGCAGCAAACTTTATACCCTCTAGTGCAAAACTTAACGGCGTAAATGTAGCCGTGCAACGAAGCACTTTAAATAATGGGATAAATGAGTACCTTCTGCTAGCAGGAGCTTTTAAACTTTCTGATAAACCCTATATATTAGAAGTGTATAATGCTAATGGGGACTCATTAACCACACAGTTTAACTTAGAGTATGAACATTTGGCCTATACCCTGCAGTCAGGGCAAGAGTTTAGAGAAAATATCCAATATGAATTAGTGACTTACAATACTCCAGAGAATGTATGGAGTCGAGAGAAAAGAACCAGTGATTTTCCTACTGTAAATATGGATGCTTGGTATCAAGTTGGGCCGAAGCAACATAATCCAGATGGTATTTATGTTGGTGAAGTTACATTAGGCCTTAATACAAATGAAGGGGGGGCAACGCCTGGGTCTCAAACTATATCTAGTAATCTTAATTTAAACAGTCATGGTTTACCAATTTCCAATGAAAGATATATTTATCGATATGTAGATGTTGTGTCAGGCCCAAATGTGGTACCAATTATTGATGTCATTGAACCAGCCCTCAATAGTGAAACTTTCCTTTCAGAGGTTGAAGTTAAAGTTGAAATTAAAAATGATAACCTTTCGCAAGTATATATAAATGATAATCTAACAACTAAACAGTTTCTTTCGGATTATGGCTGGCCAGCTCGGGATGGTCTTCATCATGTACTAAAGGTGCCACTTCATCTTGGCGAGAATGAAATTATTATTAAAGCGCATGCTACTTTGAATGATCAAGTCGTTCAAAAAACTTTAACAGTTATACGCAACCCTATGCCACGACCTTCATTCGAGATTTTAGCACCTACTCAAAACTCAGTTTATAAATTGTTTGATGATGGTTTGAAGGACGTTGAACTTAAGGGGCGTATTGATAAAGCTATTCCTATTCAAGAGTTATTGATTGATGGGGTAAAGGTTGAGGTCGGAAGTGATGGGTATTTTTATCATAGAGCAGCCTATTCTCAAGGCGAACATCATTTAGTTATTAGTGCGAAAAATGATGCTGGAGTAACTGAAAAGATTGTCAATTTTTCCGTTGAATATGGTCCTCCTAACATTACTATAGAAGTTCCCGAATCCAGTAGCTATCAAACAAGGGAAAAAAACATATATATATTGGGTTCAGTTGATGATAAAAATGCATACTTGACCGTTAATGGACATGAGCACGATATTGATTTTGAAATTGGATCTTTTTCTCTTAACTATATTTTAGTTGAAGGTATAAATGATATTGAAATTGTAGCAAAAAATAGTTTTGGGGAATCTAGAAAGTTAATATCAGTTAACCTTGTTGTCCCTGAGAAAACACATGTTGAGGTAGTTAACGGTACTAGCAAATCGATAGAGCGGAAATTAAAAACTACAAATGAAGTTGTATCAAAACTTAGCAGTTATAGAAGAGATATAAACTCTCCTAAATATGGGGTAAATGTAGACGTTAATTATAAAAGAATAGAGGGTCAACCTAGGGACACTGTTGTTTTTGAATATACAGTAAATATTGATGACTCTGTTGAAGCTGGAATTTATACAGTCCCAGTAAAAATAGATTTAATCGATGGCTCTGGAGTTGTTATTCACTCAGATATTTTAGATCTAGTAATTTATGTAGGCATTGAGCGCTTAAAAGTAAAATTAGATAATCTATATGAGAATCAAAGGATAAATACGCTCAATTATACTATTACAGGCAATGTAAATGATCCATCCGCATTAATTCAGATAAACGGGAGCCCAGCGGCTGTAAGCGATATAGGCAATTTCTCATATGAATTAAATTTAGTTGAAGGAATTAACTTTGTAACCGTTACTGCAATCAATACAGAACAACAAGCCATAACAACTTTTCATGTTAATGTTTTACTCGGCGACTTAGATTTAACAATAACCAGCCCAGTACAAAATGCTGCTTTATCAGAGCCTAGCGTGGTATTTTCTGGAAAGGTGAATGACCCCTTAGCTAACATAACAGTGAATGGTCAAACAGCTATTGTTGATGATGAAGGGAAGTTTGCTAAAACTTTGTTTTTCAGTGAAGGAGCTCATCAAGTTCTCATTAATGCTGACAACGGCTTTCAGTCTGCTTCTAAGGAAGTTTCTTTTGAGGTTCTCCCGCAGCCTTTATCTTTGATGATTACATCACCAGCAAATAACAGTACTTTTGATCGTAATGATATAACCATAACAGGGGTTGTATCTGATGCGAGTGCTTTTGTAACCATTAATGATCAGGAGGTCTCAGTTAATGTATCTGGTGAGTTTTTACATGCTATTGTGTTGGATTATGGGGAGCATAACCTTAATATTGTTGCCTATAACGATTTAGAACGAGTGAATCAGACTGTATCTGTAATTATAAACGAAGCTATTGAAGATGAAGTAATTGAAGTTACACAAGGTAACGATAGCTTGGTACAAAGTACAACTATGGTTTTAAGTGATGAGCAAAAGTCAAAGCTTACTGCTTATTCTTATAATCTCTCACAGCTGCCAGAAGGTTTAAGTTTTAAGTTCGTAAGAGTTTATTTTAATAGTGAGGGGGTCGCTTTTGATTATCAATTTAGTGCTAGCGTTTCAATGCCTGTTTCAAAGCACTCAACGGTGTTGTCACTTTCTTTAAATGATTCAGAAAATAAAATAATAGCAACAAAAACAATACCGCTTACTGTATCTGTAGTTGATGAACAAAAGCTAGAGCTTGAATTAACTGTCACTTCTCCCAGCAATGATGAGAAGATTAATTCAAATAAAGTGTTTATTGAAGGGATTGTTAATCACCTTTCGGCACTAGTTGAAATTAATGGTGATAATGTAACTGTATACAGTGATGGTACGTTTTCTCATGAGCTGGTTCTCGACGAGGGCAATCATACAATTGAAGTTAGTGCTAAATATAATGGTGAAACAAAAATTAAGTATGTCCCTATTGTAGTTGATACGAGTACGCCTAGAATAGTCGTGAACATTCTCACTGGGCAAAATACGACTTTCGAAGTTGTAGTGACTGAAAATAAACAGCTTATGTCTCAGGTAAGGAACATTTTTAGTCAATTTTCTCAAGTGCCGAATGGTACTGAAATTAATACAGTTAGCGCAGCTTTCATTAGCGAGAATTCTATGAAATTAACTTACGAGATTTTAGCTGACTCTATATTGGATAACGAGGAAGTAGGCCTCGAGATTTTGTTAAAAGATGGTTCAGACAATACCATTTTTGTATATCCAGTTAATTTAGTTATAAACCCGTAAATGGAATTTATATGTCATCTATAAGTAGAAAAAAATACGCTTTAGGCATATTCATAAGTGGGATTTTGGTTTCTATAGGTTATTATTTGTTTTTACCTATACAGCTCAACCTAAGCTCTGATGGTGATTACAATAATTTTTTGGTACAAGTCATAGATAATAACGCTGAAGTATTAGAGTCAAATACTATTGATAAGAACTTTTCTTTGGATGCTATAAAATATTTAAAGTATTCGCTGGATGGTTCTACTATCAGGGTTATTCACCCTTTACTCAAAAAGCAGATGTACGCAATTGGAATCTCAGATATTTTTAACAAAGAAATAACAATTAACTTAACTTGCTGGTGTGCAGATAAATCATACCCTGAACAACAAGATTTAACTCTAATTTATTCGCATTTTGAGGACATAAAAAAACATTATATCGAGAATGTTGATGTGAGAAATCGAAGGCTGTCAGTGCAGGGAATGAGCAGGTCTTTATATTTATTGATTGCAATTGCTAGTGATCGAATCGGTTTGGCGAGAACGTTACATAAAGATAGAATACGCTTGATGAAACAAAGAATGGGCGAAATAATTGGTGACTTGTATATTAATTGATAAAAAATAAAATTGCAGTTATCTTTGAAGTTAACCGAGCCTTAATACAAACATGTTTAAGGCTCGACTTTTACTATAGAGGCTAGCTCACAGCTCTAAGATTTATTGCGGTTTTCTTTACTAAACGCGCGAATTTTACGTTTTTGCGACAGGGTTACTTTATTAGTACGCCCTGCAAATGGGTTATCGCCTTCTCTAAATTCAATTTTGATTGGCGTACCCATAATTTTAAGTGCTTTACGGTAGTAGTTCATTAAGTAGCGTTTGTAGCTATCAGGTAAGTCATGCACTTGGTTACCATGAATAACGATACGTGGCGGGTTATAGCCCCCAGCATGCGCATACTTAAGCTTTACACGACGCCCACGAACAAGTGGCGGCTGGTGGTCGGCCTGTGCCATGTCCATAATACGACGTAACATAGCAGTGCTAATTCGCTTAGTTGCCGACTCATACGCTTCGTCAACTGATTCAAATAAATGGCCAACACCGGTACCATGCAGAGCAGAGATAAAGTGTAGGCGGGCAAAATCAATAAAGCCTAAACGACGATCAAGCTCAGTCTTAATACGGTCTTTAACGTAGTTATCTAGGCCATCCCACTTGTTCACGGCAATAACCAATGAGCGTCCTGAGTTAAGGGCAAAACCTAACAGGCTTAAGTCTTGATCAGAGATACCATCGCGGGCATCAACCACTAGTAACACGACGTTACAATCTTCGATTGCTTGTAGCGTTTTAATGACTGAGAATTTCTCAACCACGTCACTTACTTTTTTACGTTTACGCACACCAGCGGTATCGATAAGAATATATTCTTTGTCGTTACGGGTCATCGGAATGTAAATTGAGTCGCGGGTTGTACCTGGCATATCGTATACAATAACCCGGTCTTCACCTAGTATACGGTTAGTAAGGGTTGACTTACCTACATTTGGACGACCAATAATTGCCAGCTTTACCGGCTTGTCGGCAAACGCTTGGTGATCGGTGTCATCTTCTTCACCTTCTTGATATAAGTCGATAAGTTCTTCATCGTCATCGGCTACATCTTCATCAAGAGCGGCAAGTTCAGCAATAACAGGCTGAAGAGTTTGCTCAAGCAGTAAAGTAATACCACGGCCATGTGCGGCAGCGATATGATGAACTTCACCAAGTGAAAGTTGATAAAATTCAGCACAGTTTGAGTCAGCATCAATGCCGTCTGTTTTATTGGCAACAACAAAACATTTTTTCTCTTGCTTACGTAAGTGGTTAGCAATAGCTTGATCAGCCACTGTCATACCCACGCGAGCATCAACTAAAAATAAAACAATATCCGCTTCTTCAATGGCTAGTAATGACTGATCAGCCATTTCGGTTTCGATACCTTCTTCTGAGCCATCAATACCGCCCGTATCTACCACGATAAATTCAAAGCCATCGTAATTTGCTTGGCCATATTTTCTATCACGCGTTAAGCCAGGAAAGTCGGCAACGAGTGCATCACGAGTACGTGTTAAACGGTTAAATAATGTGGATTTGCCCACATTGGGTCGCCCTACAAGAGCGATCACGGGAAGCATAAACTACCTCTTTAAAAAACAACAAAAGGCTTCGCAGTGCGAAGCCTTACAAAAAATAATTAACTATTAGTGCCTTACACTAATAGTAGACAGTTAGTTCGGTATTTTTACCGCGCTAACTTCACCATCGCGGGTGTATAAAATCAATTTATCGTCAGCGACAACGGGCTCAACAAAAAAACCTGAGCTGTCAAAGTCTTCACGAGATACTAGCTCGCCAGTTTCTTTATTTAACCAATGCAAATTGCCTTCTTGGTCACCTAACGCTAAATAATTACCGGCAACCGCTGGACCTGTTAAGTACCAGCCACGTAGAGCGGGTTGGCTCCAACGTTCAATGCCTGAATCTTTATCAAGTGCATAAACAACGCCGTTACTATCAACAACGTAAATTGTTTGCAAATCCATGCTAATTTCACGGTAGCTGCTGTATTCACGTTTCCATACAACATTACCTGAACGAATATCTACTGCTGATAAGTTACCATTGTATGCAATAGCGTAAGCAAATGGACCGCTAATGATCGGCTGCGTATCTACATCAACTAAACGTTCAAACTCTGATGCGCCTTTTGGCACTGCAATTTCTGCACTCCATGCCGAGTAGCCACTCTCAGAAATTAAAACACTTAACTTACCAGTTTCTAAGCCTAGTAACACACCACCGTTAGCCACAGTAGGTGAGCTTTGACCGCGTAAAGTCAGCGGTGGCACTTCTTGCTCAAAGCTCCAGCGTTCTTCACCAGTATCTGGGTGAAGCGCAAGTAACTTACCTGAGGCTAAATTGACAAAGATTAAGCCATCGCCTGCAGCGGGTTTAGAGAGTGATTCGCCAGGTACTTTTTTACGCCAAACTTCTTTACCAGTCTCACGGTCAAGTGCAATTACATAACCATGTTCAGAGCCTAAATAGATTTTACCATAAGCTTGTAATATTCCGCCTGATAATTTTGCACTATCGTTATCGCTCCAAGGCCAAAACGATAAATCTTGGCGAACGTCGGTTTCCCATTGGGTATCGCCATTGGCAAGTGATAAGGCTTCTACTTGGCCTTCACGGCTAGCAACATACACTGTCTCTTTATAAACAGCAGGTGATAGGCGTGAAAAGTAATGCTCTACACCGTTACCAATAGATTCTTGCCATACCACATCAGTTTCAAACTGATTGGCTATTTCTGGAAGCACCAGTTCTTCTTCGTCATCACTTGAAGAACACCCCATTAGGGTTGCCATACATAGGGCAAGCGTTGCTGTTGTTATTTTTCTCATGCCTAAAACCTTATGCCGCTGGGCTAGTTACTGCTAGGTCATCTAACTTAATTTGTAAAAGAGGATTACTCGTTAATCCGCCGGCATCAACAGCAGCTTGGTAGGCTACGCGTGCTTGTTCTTTATTGCCTTGCTGAGTGTAAATGTCACCTTTTAATTCAGCCACATTTGCGTTAAATGCTTCAGGAAGAGGAGCATTTAACGTACTTAATGCATCATCGTATTGCTGCTGAGCAATTTGCACACGCGCTAAACGTGTTGTTGCAATGGCTTTAAGCTCTGCGTTATCAACGTTAGTTACGATCCAGCTTAACTTTTCATTTGCTACATCTAAGTTTTGGGCATCTACGGCTTCTTTTGCAGCAACAAATGCCGCTAGAGTTGCGTACTGAGTGTCTTTGTTTTCACTGATAAATGCATCAGCAGATGCTAATACGCTGTCGCTTTCAACAAGCTTAGTGTATGCATCAGATGCTTGCTCTGCAGTCGTTATTTGATTTTGGTTGTATGCTTTCCAGCCATATAAACCACCTAAACCAACAATAACGCCTAACGCTAGTGAAAGGCCGTTTTCACGAAAAAAGCGTTTAATTGCTTCTGCTTGTTGTTCTTCTGTTGAATAAATTTCCATGCTTACCTCTGTTAAAGCGCTTCACTACTTACGCTTTATATAATTTAGCTATTAGCTATTAATTAGTTCTGCAAGTAACGTTTTAGCTTGTTCTAGTTCTAGTGTGACTTGTTCCTTACGCTCACGTAAGTATTTAATAGTCACAACGCCTTGCTCTAATTCATCTTCACCGATAATAATTGCGACGAGCGCATCGCTTTTATCAGCACGTTTGAGTTGTTTTTTAAAGTTACCAGCGCCAGCGTGCACCATAACCCGTAATCCAGGTACATCACGACGTAAGGTAGATGCAATTATAGGCGCTTGAATACTGGCTTTGTCGCCCATAGCTGCTAAATATACATCAGCACTACGGCGTATGTCACCTACACATTCAAGTGCTTGAAGTAGTAAAACCAAGCGCTCTAAACCCATCGCGAAACCTACCGCAGGGGTTGATTTACCGCCTAATTGCTCTACTAAGCCATCATAACGACCACCAGCACATACAGTACCTTGTGCACCTAAGCTGTCGGTTACCCATTCAAATACAGTGCGGTTGTAATAATCTAAGCCACGTACCAGCTTTTCATTAACCGTGTATTTGACGCCTGCGGCATCTAATCGTTCACATAAATTTTCAAAATGTTCTTTTGATTCAGCATCTAAATGTTCAGATAGCTTTGGTGCATCGACTAAGATTGCCTGAATATCTGGATTTTTAGTATCCAAAACGCGCAGTGGGTTAGAGTACATACGACGCTTAGAATCTTCATCTAGTACATCGGTATGTTGTTCTAAAAAGGCGATTAAGGCATCGCGGTACTGTGCACGTGCTTCGTTTGAACCTAATGAATTAAGTTCTAAACGCACATGGTCAGTAATGCCAAATGCTTCCCAAAGTTGCGCCGTGAGTAAAATAACTTCGGCGTCAATATCGGCGCTGGCAATACCAAAAGTCTCTAAACCAAACTGATGAAATTGACGGTAGCGACCTTTTTGTGGGCGTTCATGGCGAAACATAGGGCCCATGTACCAAAGGCGTTGTTCTTGATTGTATAACAGGCCATTTTCGTTACCTGCACGTACACACACTGCAGTCCCTTCTGGGCGCAGAGTTAAATTGTCGCCGTTACGATCGGCAAAGGTGTACATTTCTTTTTCTACTATATCGGTTACTTCACCAATAGAGCGTTTAAATAGGTCGGTTGATTCTACAATTGGAAAACGAATTTCTTGATAACCAAACGATGATACGGTCTCGCGTAAAATGTGTTCTACTTTCTGCCAAACTTGCGTATCGCCTGGCAGGCAATCGTTCATACCGCGAACTGCCTGAATTTGTTTTGCCACTGATAAATCCTAAATCTGTTTATGTGCAGCTCTGGGCTGCAACCACGTAAAACTAAAAAATCGACCCTGCATTATAACCCTAACTATAAGGTAATTGCGAGCGCAGCGGGGCGTACGTAATTTATACTACGTTTGAATGCCGCGGCTAAAAAAGGTCAATTAAATACATAGTGTTGTAACAACACATCACTCTACGATTTTTATATCGATTGGAGTTTGCTGTTGTTTCTGATCAATGAAATCACGTACATAGCCTTCAAGTTGATCAACAATATTATTGTTATCAATACGCGCTTTTTGGCGCTCGCCGTTAATGTATAAACCTGAGCGACGGTTTGCGCCGGCAAGGCCAATATCACTCACTAATGCTTCGCCTGGTCCGTTAACCACACAGCCAATGACTGACACTGAAACTGGCTCAATAATATCTTCTAAGCGCTCTTCAAGTTGATTCATGGTGCTTACTACATCAAACTCTTGGCGCGAACAGCTAGGGCAAGCAATAAAATTAATGCCGCGAGAGCGAATACGCAATGATTTTAATATATCAAAGCCTACTTTTATTTCTTGAACTGGGTCTGCCGCTAGTGATACACGCAGCGTGTCACCAATACCTTCAGCTAATAACATGCCTAAACCGACGGCCGATTTAACTGAGCCAGAGCGCATGCCGCCTGCTTCAGTAATGCCTAAATGCAGTGGCTGATCGATTTCTTTTGCAAGTAGACGATACGCGCCAACCGCTAAAAATACGTCTGATGCTTTCACTGAAATTTTAAATTGGTCAAAGTCTAAGCGACGTAATATATCTACATGACGCATAGCAGATTCAAGTAGAGCTTCAGGTGTTGGCTCGCCGTATTTTTCTTGTAGGTCGCGCTCAAGTGAGCCGCCATTTACGCCAATACGAATTGGAATGTTATGCTCTCGGGCCGAATCAACAACGGCTCTAATACGTTCTTCACTGCCAATGTTTCCTGGGTTAATACGTAAACAATCAACACCATACTTTGCTACTTTTAATGCAATGCGGTAGTCAAAGTGAATATCAGCAACCAGCGGTATCGATACCTGCTCTTTAATGCTTTTAAATGCTTCAGCTGCATCCATGGTAGGAACAGATACACGTACTATGTCAGCACCGGCATCTTGAATCGCTTGAATTTGAGCTACAGTGGCATCAATGTCCATTGTGTCTGTGTTGGTCATTGACTGCACAGCAATTGGTGCACCATCACCAATTGGAACATTACCCACATTAATGCGGGTGGATTTTCTGCGTTTTATAGGAGATTCTGAAAACATAGCGACTACTCTGCTAAGGGTAATTTAAATTTAGCTAAACGGTTTTTAGGAAAAGCCGAAATATCAACTGGCTCACCATTTAGGGTAATACGAACAACATCGTGCTTGCCTAGTACCACTGAAAAAGGCGCTACACCAGTTAAGGTCATTTCGTAGCCTGCTTTTTTTACACCAAATGCAATTTTCTCATCGTTGGCATCGTGGATTTCAACCCAGCTTTCGTCATTAAACATCATAATAATGGTGCTTAAATCACTGCTTGTTGGTTCACTTTGGCTTTGTGCATCGTTAAGGGGCGCAGCCTGAATTGTTTGTTGTTCATTGATTACGGCTGGGTTTGCTTGTGGTGCAGGCTCAATATCATTTGATTGTGCTTCATCGACAGCTTCATTGGCCTCATCAGCGAGTCGTTTTGTATTTTCTTGTTGCACAGTGATGAATGAGTTACTCGCTTTTATAGTATTAGTTTGTTCATCAATAGGCGTTGCATTTTGCCACCACCATACGGCTGATGAGCCAATAACAATGGCTAAAATTAAGTAACTTACCGTCATTAGTCGACTGTCATGCGCTTCTTTTTCTGTACGCCTTGAAAAGCTTTGCATATCTACAGGCTTATCTGAAGCACTAAAGGCAGGCAACATCGCTAAAATAGCGCTGCTATCTATGTTTAGTGTGCGGCAATAATTTTTTATGTAGCCTTTAACAAATGTTTTTGCGCCTAGTAAATGATATTCATCGTTTTCAATATGCTGAACTTGTAATTCAGTTAACTTTAATAACGAGGCAATATTAGCAAGGCTAATGTTTGCATTTTCTCTATGTGTTTTTAGTATTTGACCTACAGAGGGTTCATCGCTCTGCGGTTGTGTATTATCTTCATTCATAATGTGTATCAGTTTGGATCCACTAGTAAAAGTTTAAGTTTTGGCTTAACAACCAGAGTAAGACTTCGTTTTTATTTTTTAGTATTCGTTAATTCTTGTTGCTAAGGCGCACTATAAAAAGGCACTACATTTAATATTTTAAAAACTATACCGTGTTTTGATAAAGTTTATGTGTTTTTAAGTCCTTTAATACACCTCATTTGTAGCAGTTTAGCATTGTATCACACTGAAATGCTAAATTGCTTTCCCCTAAAACAAGCATTTGCACATCACCCTTTGTGCTTTATTTTAGTTTACAGTTAAAAGGAGTGTAATTATCTAACGTATTTTTTTTATTTGCTCATCTGACGCTTTGTTATTTGAAGCCGGTACTGGGCTTTTTTTACGAATAATTTTTATTTTCGGCTCAGCAATAATTTGGTTGTTATTACTACTTTCTTGTAATTCATCTAGCTGGGCTTGGCGATATTTTTCACGTAGTACTTCAAATTCTGTTCGTCTTAACTGATTATCGCGAATGGCGTTAGCTTGCATACTACTTGGGTAGGTTTGTAGTAAGGTTGTCGCAATTTTTTCTGCTTCTTCAATTTTCCCCATTCGTTGTTTAACCAAATAGCCAAGCAACAAAGCGCGAGAAGAAACTTGCGCGGTATCGTCATAACGTTTTATTAAGTTACTGGCTTTGTACAAGTCGCTTTTTGCATAATATAGAGCCGCTAAACTTATTAATGTAGATGCGCGTTGTGAGCTATGGTTTAGTGCTTGTTGAAAATAGCTCTCGGCATTTGTGAAATCGTTAAATTCAATAGCGCACAGAGCCAAATTTTCATAGCTTTGCGCTACACGAATATAACTAGGTATTTCAATCGCTTTTAAAAATTGATCGGTGGCGCGATCATACTCATTAATACTGCACAAAAACGTGCCGTAGTTGTTTAAGGTGTTAGGGTCATTTGGCTTGATAGCCAGTGCTTTTTGATAGGCTTTGTCGGCTAATCCGTTCTCGCCAACTTGTTGGTAATAGTATGCTAAAGAGTAGTGTACTTCGGGTAAGTTTGGAGCGTACTCGTTGGCACGTTCTAGGTTATATTTAGCTTGAGAGTTATTGCCTGTATTTAAATACTGTAATGCCAATGCTATGCGCGTGCGAGCTGCACCATCGTTATTAATTTTATTCTCGAGGACCGGTTTATCGCTGCCGTTGTAACTATTTTCGGTAACACAACCGCTTAAAAACAGTGTTGATAGTGCTAACGTAAGTAAAGATCGCATTACTTTGTCTCTTTATTTATATCCATAACCTCTATCTTACCTCAAAGCCTTTGTGTTGCATCATTTATTTAAAAATAAACGATATATCACAAAGGCTTTTGATTACTCAAAAAATTAGGCTTGATGAATATTCACTGCAATTGCATTGTCATCACGCATTTTCTTTTTCGCCATACGCTTCGTACGGTCTACAACATCGCCAGCTAGTTGACCACAGGCAGCGTCAATGTCATCTCCTCGGGTACGACGAACAATACAGGTAATCCCGGCAGCTTGTAATACTTTAGAGAAGCGATCAATTCGACTGTTGCTTGAACGAGTATATTCATTACCTGGGAATGGATTAAATGGAATAAGGTTTACCTTAGAGGGTGTTCCTTTTAACGTTTTAACCAGTTCATGAGCTTGATCGGTACTATCGTTAACGCCGTTAAGCATTACATATTCAATAGTCACATCTTTGTTGGCTTTTGAACCGTCTATGTAACGACGACACGCAGCTAAAAACTCTTCAATTGGGTATTTTTTATTGATCGGTACTAAAATATCACGCAGGGCGTTATCTGGCGCATGCAGTGAAATTGCCAGTGCTACGTCTATTTTTTCTTTCAATAAATCAAGAGCAGGTACCACACCTGAGGTGCTTAATGTAACGCGGCGTTTAGATAAACCAAAGCCCCAGTCGTCCATCATTAACTCCATTGCAGGTACCACGTTTTTAACGTTAAGTAACGGCTCGCCCATACCCATCATCACTACGTTAGTGACAGGACGCTTTTCGCTGTTGCCATCAAGGCCAATGTCTTTGGCTACTCGCCATACTTGGCCGATAATTTCAGACACTTTTAAGTTACGGTTAAAGCCTTGTTGAGCTGTTGAGCAAAAAGTACATTCTAGTGCACAGCCCACTTGAGAAGATACACACAAGGTGGCGCGATCTTTTTCTGGGATCCAAACTGCTTCAACTTCTTGACCGCCTTCTAACACGAGTGCGTATTTGATGGTACCGTCGCTGGCTTGTTGGCGAACTGATATTTCTGGTGCAACAATTTCGCATTCATTTTTAAGCTTTTCTTTTAGCTTTTTGTTTACGTTACTCATTTCGTCGAAATTATCTACGCCAAAATGATAAATCCATTTCATCACCTGATCGCCACGGAATGGCTTTTCACCGAATGATACAAATAGCTCTCGCATTGCATCTCGGTTTAAATCTAATAAGTTAATCTTTTTTTGCTCGGTCATGTAACAACCTCAATCGGTGGCGGTGATGGTAAAAATTTACAAGGACGAATTGTACACAATTCATCCACTATAATCATTAAGTAAAACATCATAAATAAACGGCTAATACTTTACGTAATGACTAAAAAAGGGCTCGAAAGCCCTTTTCATACTTTGCATCACAGGGTTAGCTGTGAACTCGAATTAACGAGTACGTGGGCAAAGTTCTTCGTCAGCGAAGAAGTACGCGATTTCGCGAGCAGCAGATTCAACAGCGTCAGAACCGTGAACCGCATTTTCGTCGATGCTATCAGCGTAGTCTGCACGTAAAGTGCCAGCTAGTGCTTCAGCAGGGTTAGTAGCACCCATGATTTCACGGTTTTTAAGAACAGCGTTTTCGCCTTCAAGAACGGTAACCATTACTGGGCCAGAAGTCATGAAAGATACTAAAGCGCCAAAGAAAGGACGTTCGCTGTGTTCAGCGTAGAAACCTTCAGCTTTCTCTTGTGAAAGGTGAACCATTTTAGCTGCAACGATTTTAAGACCCGCAGTTTCGAAACGGTTGTAGATTGCGCCGATGTGGTTTTTAGCAACTGCATCAGGTTTTACGATTGAAAAAGTACGCTCTAAAGCCATCTTTGTGCTCCAATAATTTAAATAAAAGGTTGAATATTAACGGGCGCGAATTATACGCGTTTTAGTTAAAAAAACCTAATTTATTCTACTTTTCCAACTTTTTAAATTTGCTAGCTTGTATTTATGAACTAAAAACAATGTTTTTACATTTATTATATGTTCATAAACTTGAACTATACTTTTTTATCTAAATGGTGTGACTTTTGTTAAA
>NZ_JASDDF010000049.1:0-28978 GCF_030407535.1 Pseudoalteromonas sp. APC 3224
TACTAGACATAGTAATGATTAAGCCAGCCAGTTCAGCGCTGGCTTTTTTTTGCCTGAATATTTTAAACTATTTTATTTTAAAATATTTTTGAACTAATCAATAATAGCTGGGTCTATTAATATGCTTGTAGTTGATATGTTGTTATACAAGTTTCATGTTGATTTCCCTGTTTGATTACTAATTTAGTAATATTGAGCCAGCTTTATTAGCTGGCTTTTTTTATGCTCTAAATTCAACTTTTTTAAAAATTATTTTGAACTAATTTAATCAGGACGCGTCTACTATTATGCTTGTAGTGATGTGTTGTTATACAAGTTTCATGTTGATTTCCCTGTTTGATTACTGATTAAGTAATATTGAGCCAGCTTTAATAGCTGGCTTTTTTTATGCGCTTAATTTAGTGCGTTACCCCTACTGCTAAAGAGCGTTATTCGTTATGATGGCATGTCACTAAATTTTAAAAGTTTATTTTATGTTTACTTCGTTTTTATCCCATTTAGATTGGTTAAGTGTAAGTGCTGGCGCTATAACAGGCATGGCTATTTGTGGTGTTGTATCAATGCAATTAAGCAAAAAAATAAAGCGCCAAGTAAATGAGCAACAACAACAGTTAATGTTATTACAAAGCCAGCATGAGCAAACACAAAGCCAATATGCCGCGTTGGTTGAAGAGCACGATTTATTAGGACTTACACATCAAGAGCAGCGGGATCAGTCTCAGCATTTTAAAACCCGTTTAACTGAGCAAGAAAAGCAAAGCCAACTTTATAATCAATATTGGCGTAAAGCCGAAGCCGAGCTAACCGCCCTGCGCGAGCAATACAATCTGCGCGATGTAGAGCTTAATAATATACGCACTACCCTTGAGCAAAAGCAGCAACATTTTAGTGAACAACTCGCCCATATAGAGCAAAGTAAAGAAACGCTTAAAAAAGAATTTGAAAATTTAGCTAACCAAATATTAGAAGAAAAGTCGCAAAAATTTAAAACCCTCAATCAAGAAAGCATAGAGCAGTTACTTAAGCCGGTTCAAGGTGAGCTAAAAGGCTTTAGAGATAAAATGGAGTCTATTCACGTTGAAGACTTACAGCAACGTGCAGCACTTAAAACCGAGCTATTACATTTACAAGCCAAAAGCCAAGCAATTACCGAGCAGGCCGATAAGCTAAGCAATGCCTTACAAGGGCAAAAGAAAACCCAAGGTAATTGGGGCGAACTCATGCTTGAAAACGTGCTTGATAGCGCAGGCCTGCGCGCTGGCACCGATTACAAGCGAGAAGTGTCGTTTAATACCGAAGACGGCCGTATGCGCCCTGATGTTGTGGTGTATTTACCTCAAGGTCGCCACTTAGTGATTGATGCAAAAACATCGTTAAATGCCTATACCCGTTATGTAAATGCCGAAACAGAGCTTGAGTCTCAACAAGCGATTAAAGAGCATGTAAATGCCGTAACTGCTCGTATAAATGAGCTGGCCAGTAAATCGTATGACCGCCTACCAGGAATAAACTCGCCTGAGGTTGTTATTATGTTTGTACCCATAGAATCCGCCTTTGTAGAAGCACTTAAATACCAAAGCGACATTTACCAGCAAGCAATAGAAAAAAACATTTTGGTTGCTACCCCTACTACCCTGCTAACCAGTTTAAATATTGTTAAACAGTTATGGCGCTTTGAAGAGCAAACTAAATATTCAAAAGAGCTGGCTAATCGTGCTGAGCGTTTTTACAGTAAACTCAACGGCTTTTTAACCAGTATGGAAGGCGTGGGTAAACAGCTTGATAAAGCCAAAGAAACTTACGATAAAGCATTTTCTCAGTTATACCGTGGTAAAGGTAACTTAATTAAACAAGCCTCAGAATTTAAGGAGCTTGGTGTATCGGTGCAAAAAGAGTTACCTCAAGAAAGCGTTGAACGCGCTCACTTAGAGCTTGATGAATAAACACCGCACATAATTTTTGCGCACTGAGGTTGTGCGTTTATGTGGCTAGTTATTTACTAACTGCGCAGGCACTATAATAATATCTGTCCTTTAGGATTAACCACATGCAACGCCCAACCGTTTTTTTCATTTCACATGGTGGCGGCCCAATGCCATTACTAGGTGATGCCAACCATGCAGAAATGCGAGCCTGCTTAGAACAAGTTGCCGCTAAAATCCCAAAGCCTTCTGCTATCTTAATGGTCAGCGCACATTGGGAAGCTCAACCAATTAGTATAACGGCGCACTCTTCACCGCCGCTTATTTACGATTACTATGGTTTTCCTAAGCAGGCGTATCAATTAACTTACCCTTGTGCTGGCCAGCCGCAACTTGCTAATTTAGTACAACAAGCGCTCGCAACACGTAATATTGACTCAAAACTCGATCCACAGCGTGGCTACGATCACGGTATGTTTGTGCCGTTAAAAATTATGTACCCAGAGGCCGATATTCCCTGTGTGCAAATATCCTTGCATCCAAGCCTTGATCCGCTGTTGCATGTTGAAATTGGTAAAGCGTTGCAAAGTATTGATTACGATAACTTATTAATTATAGGCTCAGGCTTTACCTTCCATAATATGCGCGCTTTTGGTGTTACCCAATCAAGCGATGTTAATCAGCAAAATCAGGCATTTGAAAATTGGCTGGTAAGCACAATCGCAGATCAAACATTAACCGAGCATCAGCGTGAACAGCAATTATTAGCATGGCAGCAAGCTCCAGCTGCACGCTTTAATCACCCCAGAGAAGAGCACTTGTTACCACTACATGTATGCTATGGCGCTGCTATGTGTTCAAGCACTGAGGTATTTGAATTAAATATTGCTAATAAGCGAGCCAGTATGTATTTGTGGCAATAATAAAAAACACGCCAGACTTTACTAGGCGTGTTTTTTGGTTCTACTGCATTTATTGCAGCGGTTAAGCGGCAATTACCATTTCATTTCGCCTTTATGAACTTTAGCACCAATGCTAAGAGCCATAGGTAATACAGCCTCTGGGTATGAGTTGGTCATTTTATCTATCAGCAGTTTACTGCTATTACTACTTTGCTTAGCGTGTGCAAAATCCTTTAAATACTGGATTGAAAAATCAATATTTTCAGCATCTAATTGAGTGCCTGCTTTCATATGCCCAGGG
This sequence comes from Pseudoalteromonas sp. APC 3224, assembly GCF_030407535.1. Lineage (GTDB taxonomy): Bacteria > Pseudomonadota > Gammaproteobacteria > Enterobacterales > Alteromonadaceae > Pseudoalteromonas. The sequence continues at coordinate 3,126 of NZ_JASDDF010000049.1, forward strand.
ATCACCACGTCAGGGTTGAGTGCTTTCATTTCATTAAGTTGCTTTGCCCATGCATTTTGCGCTGCTTGAGTTTGCGCATCGGCCATCCATAAATGAACATTAGCGTATACAGCCACATTTCCTAAAATAGCTTTGTTATCAGGTATCCATAAATAAGGACGATGATTATGCTCACCCTCTGTGCCACGAATTTCTATGCTGTGGCCTTCTATTTTTAAGTTATTACCATTAAATACCTTAGGAACAACGGGATTTTTTGGGGCGTTTTCACCCATTTTTGGCGTCCAAAAAGCAAGTTTACCTTTAAGCTTTGCTGCTATTTTTTGGTGCACTGCCGGTGTGGTTATAATCTCTGCGTCAGGAAAAAACTGCTGTAACACCTCAGCGCCAAAGTAGTAATCAGGATCGGCTTGGCTAATAAAAATAGTTTTTAGTTGTTTACCAGAGTCAATTACTTTGGCGGCAATGCGCAGTGCATCTGCTTTGGTAAATCCGGTATCAATTAAAATTGCATCGGTACGGCCATAAACCAGCGTGGCATTAACATGAAAGCTATTGCTGTCAGCGTTATACACATCAAGGGTTAATGGGGTTTCGTCTGCAATAGCGATATTACTGGCTAATAGTGTACTTAATAAAAGAGTGCGTAGGTTCATGGTATTCTCATCATTGGTTGTTAATGCGAGCATAATAAAGGTTTGATATGTTCAGAAAAACAACCAATAATTAGCATCATTGTTTCATAAATCGTACAAATACTATGGATAAACTCACCGCAGCGCAGGTTTTTGTGGATGTTGCCTACTCAGGCAGTTTTACAGCAAGCGCAGAACGCCTTGAAATGTCACGCCCTATGGTTACTCGTCATATTGAGTCGGCAGAGGCTTGGTTAAATACGCGCTTATTGCATCGCACTACCCGTAAAGTAACGCTTACCACCGCCGGCGAGGCCTGTTTACCCGAAATAGAGCAATGGTTAGCACAGGCTAACCGTTTAGTTGAACAAACAAAAAGCCAGCAACAGTTGTCAGGTAAAATACGAGTAGCGACCAGTATGTCGTTAGGTTTTGCGCAATTAGCCCCTATATTTACACGCTTTATGAAACGTCATCCTAACGTGCAAATAGACATAGATCTTGAAGACTCAACCACAGATCTAATAGAGCAACGTGTTGATTTAGCAATACGTATTGCAGCCAATCCTGATCCTTCGTTAATAGGTAAACCTATTACCGAGTGTGAATCTATATTAGTGGCCTCAGCCAGCTACCTTGCTGATTATCCGCCAATAACGACACCACAACAGTTAAGTGCTCATCAGTGTTTAGGCTATAAAAACTTTGACCGATATATTTGGCATTTACACAACGGGGATGAGTTTCAATCTGTTGATGTTAAATGCAATTTAAGTGCAAACGAGGCCACCACATTACTTCATGCAGCTATAGCCGGTGGTGGTATTTCAGTACAGCCTACGTATTTGGCAAATCAATATATACTTGATGGTCGCTTGCAGCGTGTATTAGCGCCATGGACATTAAACCCAATGAAAATATATGTGCTTTACCCTTCTCGTCAGCATTTATCGGCAACAGTAAGAGCACTAATCGACACGCTCAGTGATGAATTTAAAAATCCAGCATGGTAATTAATTATAAAAGTTTGGGTTTAAACCATAGCTTTGTGCGTTAAGCATGCTGATATTGTGTAGGTTATTTTGTTACAGTAAATGTAATAAGCGCCTTAATCTATAAAGGTCAGCAGACCCAAGGAACAATAATAATGAATCTGATCAAAATATCGGGCTTGGCACTGGCCATTGTTGCGGGCTTAGGCTTGCAAGCATGTTCAAGTACCAGCATAACAACCAACAATAATACAGCGATGAGCACCGTGAATAACCCATTAAGCCTAACGCAAATTTATAAAGATAAAGAATTTAAAACCCAGCGAAGCACTTACTTTAAGTGGCTAGACGATGGTACTGGCTACACTGTGCTTGAAGATCGCGAAAGCGAAAAAGAAGATGATAACAACGCCGATGACGAAAAAGAGCACGGCGTAAAAGGCAACGACATTGTATTTTACAATGCTGACGGCACAGGCCGTAAAGTATTGGTTGAGTTTGAAAAGCTGTTGCCAGAGGGCGCAGACGAGCCATTTGCAATCGAAAGCTATCAGTGGTCAAAAGACGGTAAATGGTTGATGGTATTTACCAACAGCGAGCAAGTTTGGCGTTCGCGCAGCAGAGGCGACTTTTGGTTACTTAACCTTGAGACAAACCAATTACAGCAATTAGGTGGTAAAGACGTTGAGCCAACTAAGTTAATGTTTGCTAAGTTCTCGCCAGATAGCTCAAAAGTGGCTTACGTACGCGACAACAATATTTATATGCAAGCGGTTGGTAGTAACGATGTAACTGCGCTCACAACCGATGGCAGTGCCACCATTGTTAACGGTAATTTTGATTGGGTATACGAAGAAGAGTTTACTATTGCCGATGGTTTTCGTTGGAGCCCCGACAACAAATCAATCGCCTATTGGCAGCTTGATACTAGTGACGTTAAATTTTTCACTATGATCAACAACACTGACGAACTGTACCCTACCCTAAAAGAATTCCCTTATCCTAAAGCCGGTGAAACCAACTCTGCCGTGCGTGTTGGTGTGGTAAGCCTTAGCGACAAACAAACCCGTTGGGCTGAGCTTGAAGGCGATAACCGCGACCGTTATATTCCGCGTATTAGCTGGGCAGGCACCGGTAATGAATTAATGATTCAAGACTTAAACCGCCCACAAAGCCATAACAAAGTGTGGTTGTTTGATTGGCAAAAGCAGCAACTGACTAAAATTTTAGAAGACAAAGACGATGCGTTTATCGAATGGTTTTATAAAGCCAACTGGTCAAAAGACGGTGAGTTTTTTATTTGGCATAGCGAACGCGACGGCTGGCGTCATCTTTACCGTGTATCGCGCGATGGCAAAACTATTATCGACCTAACCCCAGGCAATTACGACATTATTGATATGCTGAGCATCAATGAAGATAAAAACGTAATGTATTTTATTGCCTCGCCAAACGATCCTGGTCAGCGTTATTTATACAGCACACCGCTTGATGGCAGCAGCAAACCGGTACGGGTCACACCTGCTGAGTTTGAAGGCTCAAACAGCTACTACATGTCAAAAGATGCCTCATGGGCTATGCACACTTACTCAAAATTTGGTAAGCCACCGACTAAAGAGATTATTAAAGTGGCAGATCATAGTAATGTAAAAACCTTAGTTGAAAATACAAAGCTTAAACAAAAGCTGGCTGAGCAAAGCTTACCAAAGCATGAGTTTTTCAAAGTAAACGCGCAAGATGGCACCGAGCTTGACGGCTACATTATGTTCCCAGAGAACATGGATAAAAGTAAAAAATACCCAATTGTGTTTTACGTATACGGCGAACCATGGGGCTCTACCGTGCAAGATCGCTGGGAAGGCAACAGTTACCTGTATAAATCACTGTTAACGCAAAAAGGCTTTATTGTGGCATCGGTTGATAACCGTGGTACACGTGCACCAAAAGGCCGCGATTGGCGCAAATCGATTTATAAAAAAATCGGCTCAATTACCGTGCAAGATCAAGTTGATGCGCTAGATGCGATGGCCAAACGTTGGGATGTAATCGACACCGACCGTGTTGGCGTGTGGGGCCATTCAGGTGGCGGTAGTTCAACCCTTAACTTACTGTTCCGCCACGGTGATAAATTTAAAGTGGGCATTGCCTCAGCACCGGTGCCAGATATACGTTTGTACGACACCATTTACCAAGAGCGTTATGCGGGCAACCCAAACACCGATCCTGAGAGTTACGATAACACCTCGCCGATTACCTTTGCTAAAAACCTAACCGGTAAGCTATTGCTTATTCACGGCACAGGCGATGATAACGTGCATTATCAAGGCTCAGAACGCTTAATTGATGAGCTTGTAAAGCATAACAAGCAGTTTGAGTTTTTCTCATACCCTAACCGCTCACATAGCCTACGTGAAGGTAAAGGCACCGCCCTGCACTATCACACCATGATGGCCGAGTTTTTTGAGAAGAATCTATTGAATCAGTAGTTTGATTAGTTAGTTTAAATACTAAAAAGCCACACACTAACAAATAGTGTGTGGCTTTTTTAATCAAAATGTAATGGGGGTTTACAGCGGGGTTTAAAGATTTTTAGTTACTGATACTTATACTCGAAAAGTTTAATTTATCGATATATATAAGCGGTAATATTTGCTGAACCGTGCGTGAGATTGATATCTCTTGTAGTTGACTTGCTCGGACTTTAAGCAAATGCTCAGTAGCTGAATTATTTTGCTCACTTTCTGCCAAAGCTAGCCTTCCTCCGTTTATTAAAACTTCAACCAAGTGACTTTTATAATCAGGAAAGTACTAGTGAACTTTATTGGTTATCTTGCAAAATAGCGTCTAATAAGGCTTTTATAAGCGGCTCTTTACCTACTTTCAAATGAGAGATGAGGCTAATATGGCGTAAATATTTACTTCCTGAAATTGGTAACACTTTGATATTGTGCTTTCCTTCTTCTAAACCCTTAAATATTGGCATCAAAGAAACTCCCATACCGCGACCCACCATTAGTGCTATTGATTCTAAAGCGTCAATTTCACATAGAGGTTTAACATGAATATCTTTATCAATTAAATATGAGTCTGCAATTGCTCCGCCCCAAGCAGAACGATCATACTGAATGAAAGGCATTGTAATTAAAGACTCTTCTACGTTAAGTTTATTTTCTAAGCTGCACACAAAGCCAAGCTTTTCAGAATAAAGAGGTGTTATTTTTAGGTATTTTGGACAAATAAATGGAGGTGTAACAATTATAATGGCATCTAACTTTTTTTCGACCAGTTGTTTATATAAATAAGCAGACGTCCCTGGAAATATCTGTAAAGAAAGGTTAGGAGCACTTGTCGTCAAATATTGAATTGTACTGGGTAATAATCCGGTTAGCACCGTTGAAATGGCACCTAATTTTAACTCTCCAGATAAACCAGTCTCATCTAAGTCACTTTGAAGAGCATCAACTTCAGAAACTAAGCGTTTTAATCTAGGTAAAATCTTTAAACATTCTGACGTTGGAGTTGCGCTGTGTCCTGCACGGTTGAGTAACTTGCAAGCCAAAGAGTTTTCTAATGCTTTAATTCTCTGACTAACAGCTGCAGGAGTTAACATTTGATTCCTAGCGGCAGCCGCAATTGAACCAGTATCAACAACTTCTATTAAGCTTGATATAAAACGAATGTCCAAAACAAATTCTTATGGTCGAAGTAAAAATAATATAGTAAATCTTTCGGTGTTTGAATGCTATTTTATAGTTAAATTATATTTAAATTAACTAGGATTCTTCATGGAAAAAGCGATCTTTCATTTAGCGTTAAATGTCACAGACTTGAAAAAAGCATGCGATTTCTATGGTGACTTATTGGGTGCAGAACAGGGGAGAAGTACCGAAAGCTGGGTTGATTTCAATTTTTTCGGACATCAATTATCTTTGCACATAGGCATCCCATTGAGTTCAGAGTATACCGGTAAAGTTGATGGTACCGCGGTACCTATGCCACACTTTGGTGTAATCTTGCCTATAAATATGTGGAAGCGATTAGCGGAAAAGTTAAAAACCGCAAACATTGAATTTATTATTCCGCCATCACTTCGTTTTAAAGGCCAACTTGGAGAGCAATACACTATGTTCTTTCTAGATCCGTTTGGAAATCCAATAGAGCTTAAGGGTTTTTTACAAATGGATGAGGTTTTTAATACATGAGAATTATTGTTTTCGTAAGTAGATTAAATGTAGAGGTTCAGTCTCAATGGTTAACTATGCTTAAAAAACAGTTAACTAATGAAACAATACTCTTGCCTCATCAGATTAGTGAATCACAGGTTAAAGATGTTGATATTGCAATTGTTGCAAACCCAGATCCAAAAGACCTAGAAAGGTTTGTTAATTTAGTATGGGTACAAAGCTTATGGGCAGGTGTAGAGCGATTAATTAATGATTTACCTAGAAAACAGGTAAAATTGGTTAAATTAGATGATCCACAGTTATCAAAAACGATGGCTGAATCAGTTCTTGCTTGGACTCTATATTTACAACGGAATATGCCTGAGTACGCTCAACAGCAAAATAATAAGCAATGGAACCAATTACCTTGTGTGACATCAAACGAGCTCCGAGTGAGTATATTGGGTGCAGGCAAACTTGGCATTGCAGCTTTAGGTATGCTTAAAAAATTAGATTATCAAGTAAGCTGTTGGAGCAGAACTAAAAAGCAGTTTAATGGTATTAGTAGTTACTCAAGCTTTAGTGGTTTGCAAAAGATGTTAAGCAAAACAGATATTCTGATCAATTTATTACCACTAACACAGCATACTTATCATCTTCTTGGTAAAGCGTTATTAAGTGAACTTCCTACTGGAGCAAAGCTTATAAATTTCTCACGTGGCGCTGTGGTTGACATGAAAGGCTTACTGGAGTTACTAGAAACGAGGCATTTATCTCATGCTGTTCTGGATGTATTTGAAAAAGAACCTTTAGAATCGTCAGATCCTATTTGGAGTAATACTAATATTACAGTGTTACCGCACATCTCAGCTCCAACCAATATTTCTTCGGCAACTAAAGTTGTTGCTCAAAATATAGAAAAGTATCGAGAGAATAATGTTATTCCTAACCCCGTAAACGTTAGCGCTGGATATTAAAAGAATATTTTAATCTTCTGTAATCAAAATGGTGCGGGGGTTTACAAAGCATAAGTTGGGTAGAGTGTAACGAAACCCAACAAAGAAAGGCGGCTTTGCTCAATAGCAATGCGCTAAAGGCTCAACAGGTAATAAGTGAATCGTTTAATACTAAACATGGCTTGGAATTAGAGTCGTATTAAAAGAGTAGCATCCATGCCACTGCAAGTGCGATATTAATAAAAATTAAGAGCTTGGTTGCGAAGGTTGATACTTATTAACGAGAATGTGCTGCAAACTTTTAAGTGCCCGCTTTATCGCTTGCAGCATACTTCTTCCTTTTGTATTTACATTAATACTGGGTAGCCCAGGCAAAAGAATATTAATTTTGCATTGCTGCAAAGTGCCGTGGCGCTCACTCGAAAGATCATTTATTTGAATCTCTACTTTACGAATATTTAAAGCATGTTTTGCCAATTGGCTTTTTATCAACTTCAAAAGCGACATCTTTTCACTTGCGTTAATTATCTTGTTTTTAACTGTAAGTTTTAGCTTCATGCAATTACACCTTTTAATAGTAACTATGTTGCAGGCATGACTGTAATCTACTAACTTAGTGGCAAAGGAAAAAGCTGATTATTTCTTACTTTAAAACAGGTATTTTCGAATGATTACCAACATCAACTACAATCACTTATATTATTTTTGGCAGGTAAGTAAGCACGGCAGTATTGCAGCGGCGAGTAAAATACTTAATTTAACGCCGCAAACGGTCAGCTCGCAAATTACTAACTTAGAGCAACGATTAGGAAAACCACTGTTTGTTCGCCAAGGGCGAGGCCTACAGTTAACGGAGTTTGGCCATGTAACTCAGCAATACACCAATGATATGTTTGCTATTGCTCACGAATGGCTAGAAACCACGCAAGGTGATACCACGCAATACTCACGAACGTTAAAGGTGGGTATTTCAGACGTGTTGCCTAAATCACTGGTGTCGAAGTGGCTAGCGCCTTTAATTAATAACGACCGTATTACCAACTTGCACTGTATTGACGGCCAACAAGATGAGCTGCTTGCACAAATGGCGATTCATAAGCTCGACTTAGTGTTAGCCGATAAACCACTCGATACCACCTTGCCATTTAAGGCGTTTTGCCATGAAATAGGTAAAAGCCAAATCGCTCTTTTTGGTAACGAGACATGGCATTCGCAGTTACATAAGCAGTTTCCGCAGTCTTTAAATAACAAGCCCTTAGTGCTCCCCGCAAAAGAAAGCCCCGTCGCGCGGGCTATTTATTATTGGCTGCAAGAGCAAGAGATTGAAATGACAATAGCAGGCCATGTTGACGACAGCGCATTAATGAAGTCGTTAGGTGAGCAAGGGTTTGGTATATTCCCTGCGCCTATTTTGGTAAGAGCCGAAGTAGAGCGCCATTACGGCGTTAATTACATTGGTACAATTGATAATGTTTATCAGCATTATTATGCTTTTACGCCTGACAGGCTAATTAAAGACAGTATTTATGATGAATTTATAAAGCACGCGCAAATGACGTAGATTTTAGTTAACCGTCTTAAGATTAACGGGCGTCGGGGTGCGGGTTACGGATCTAAAACCTTACACTTCTCATACTTCAAATAAATATATTAAAAATATCAACAAAGCGATAAAGAATATCGGAGTGAGCAAATAAAATATGATATTGGCTACTATTTTATTGTTATCTCTAAACTTTAATATTTTTTGGCGTGCGGCAATTAAGGCTGGAAATGTAATAAACCCTTGGATACCGATAGCTAAAGTAATAGTAAGTTGCATGATAATAATTTGCCAGTATTGCTCTGGGTCATCAATTAACGATGCTTGTTGATAGTCGCTGCCTGTCGTTCCAAGCTGATGAGCAGTTCCTGTAATTAACCCTATGATAGGTGATATCAAAAAGAACAAAGCAACACTTAAGATTGTTTTATTAACTTTATCCCTTAATTTAACTATTTTCATAGCATCCTTGCCTTAAAGTTTTTTATTTCAAAATATATTCGCAAGCAAGCCTGCGAACTTTAACCTTATCGAGTAAACATATTAATTGCCATTACAATTAATAAGCCGGCAAATATTTTTTTAATGGTTGAAACTGGTAAGTAGTGTGTGGCTTTAGCACCGAGCGGCGCAGTAAACCATGAGGTGCATACAATACCCAATAAAGCGGGCAAATACACAAAACCTGCAAATCCTTGTTTTAATGTAAATAACTGGCTGCCTGAGCTGATATAACCCATTGAACCAAACAGCGCTATCACAATGCCTGAGGCCGAGGCGCAGCCAATGGCTTTTTTCATATCAACAGAAAAAAACGTCAGTAACGGCACTAATACTGCCCCGCCGCCAATACCTATCATGGCAGACAAGCCACCGGTTATGGTCGTATAAACACTTAGCAACCCTTTGCTTGGCAACGGACGCGCTATTGCTGAATCACTCTTACCTGAAAAAATCATTTTTAGTGCAATTAGCACCACACTTACTGCAAATACCAAACGCACTACATGCTCGGGTAACAGCGCAGCTATAAAGCCACTAATGAGCGCACCAAAGGCAACGCCTGCCATAACCCAAGGTGCAATATTCCATGGTACATTGCCATTTTTATGATGCGCAATAGCCGACGAGGTCGAGGTAAATAAAATAGAGGCCAGTGAGGTCGCAATGGCAACCACCACTACTTGTTCAGGTGGCAAAGCATTAAAGTGCAGTAATATCATGCTGAGTATGGGCACAATCACCAGCCCGCCCCCTATTCCTAATAAGCCTGCTAAAAAACCAACACCGCTACCTAATATGGCGCAGTATATAATTAACACTATTAAATCACTCATTCCTTTTGTCTCTTCTTATGTTGTGGAAAGTTCTGCGACGGCGAGCTGCTTAATAAAGTGCTTAAGCTCACCTAAGTTTATTCGAGTATATCAACAACCGTTTATGCAAATTGCACTTTAAGTACTTATGAGCATTGAATAATACTCACGTTTTGTATGAATAAATCACAACACCCGTAAAAACATCTAGAAATCCAGACTTCTAAAGTGGGTTTTGTCTGAGTGGGAGTGTCTACTCGCTTAATTTATTCATTCAACTTAGTAAGAGAGTGAATCTGGCTCATGTTTTACCTGAAATAATACCGTTTTTCTTCATGCTACATAGCGCGTATAAATTTATTAACTCTGCACAGCACCATTATAGTTATCCCGTTAGTTTGGTTTTAACAGCAAGTAATGTGTCATTGATAAAAGCAGCAACAACTCAAATTGAAAGGATACGGCTATGAGCACTGATCTTACATTTACTATTAAAAGCACTAACTTGGATGAAAACTACCACCCATCAAACAACACACGAATTACGACCAATTTCGCTAATTTAGCTAGGGGTGAAAGCCGCCAACAAAACCTGCGTAATACCCTAAAAATGATCAACAATCGTTTTAATGCACTGGCCAGTTGGGATAACCCACAAGGGGATCGTTACGAGATTGAGCTCGAGATCATTTCGGTTGATTTAGATATTACTAGCAGTGGCCAGGCATTTCCGTCAATTGAGGTATTAAAAACCAATATTATTGACCGTCAAACCAACGAGCGAATTGAGGGCATGGTGGGTAATAACTTTTCATCGTATGTGCGCGACTACGACTTTAGCGTGTTACTACTTGAGCATAACAAAAGCAAACCGCAATTTAGCATTCCCGATAACTTTGGTGACTTACACGGCAAGTTATTTAAATGCTTTGTAAACTCAAATACCTATAAACAGCATTTTAAAAAGCCACCGGTTATTTGCTTAAGCGTGTCTGATAACAAAACCTATCAGCAAACCGAAAACTTACACCCTATTTTAGGCGTAGAGTATCAGCCTAATGAGTCGTCGTTAACAGAGCAATACTTTAAAAAAATGGGCTTACAAGTGCGCTACTTTATGCCACCAAATAGCGTTGCGCCGTTAGCGTTTTACTTTTTTGGTGACCTACTTAACGACTACAGCAACCTTGAACTAATTAGCACCATTAGCACCATGGAAACGTTTCAAAAAATTTATCGTCCAGAAATTTATAACGCCAACGCCGCCGCTGGTAGCCGTTATAAACCGAATTTAAAAAATGACGACCATTCGTTAACGCAAATTGTGTATGACCGCGCAGAGCGAGGTCAATTAGCGGTAGAGCAAGGTAAATTTACTGAGCAGCATTTTATTAAGCCTTATCAGTCAGTGCTGCAGCAGTTCTCGGCAAGTATCGCTTAATCACACAACAAAATTAAAGGCAGCATTTATTATGAAAAAACTATTACCTACATCATCAGCAGGCAGCTTGCCAAAACCGTCATGGCTTGCTGAGCCCGAAACCTTATGGTCACCGTGGAAATTACAAGGCAGTGAGCTGGTTGATGGCAAACACGACGCCCTGCGTATTTCCCTGCACGAGCAACAAACTGCAGGCGTAGATATAGTCAGCGATGGCGAACAAACTCGCCAGCACTTTGTAACCACCTTTATTGAACACTTAAATGGCGTTGATTTTGAAAACCGTAAAACAGTTAAAATTCGCGACCGTTACGACGCCAGCGTACCCACAGTGGTTGGCCCTGTGTCTCGTACTAAATCGGTATTTGTTGAAGACGCCAAGTTTTTACGCCAGCAAACCAGTCAACCAATTAAATGGGCACTGCCTGGGCCAATGACCATGATCGACACCCTGTATGACGATCATTATAAAAGCCGTGAAAAACTAGCATGGGAATTTGCTAAAATACTCAACCAAGAAGCCAAAGAGTTAGAAGCCGCAGGGGTCGACATAATTCAATTTGATGAACCCGCTTTTAACGTGTTTTTTGACGAGGTAAACGACTGGGGCATAGCCTGCCTTGAGCGAGCCATTGAGGGGTTAAAATGCGAAACCGCCGTGCATATTTGCTACGGCTACGGCATTAAAGCCAACACCGATTGGAAGAAAAGCCTCGGCACCGAGTGGCGACAATACGAAGAGGTATTCCCTAAGCTGCAAAAATCGAATATAGATATTATTTCGCTAGAATGCCAAAACTCACATGTACCTATAGAGCTACTCGAACTCGTACGCGGTAAAAAAATAATGGTGGGCGCAATCGATGTAGCCACCAATACCATAGAAACTCCCGAAGAGGTGGCCAAAACCCTACGCGAAGCGCTTAAATACGTTGATGCCGACAAACTCTACCCTTGTACCAACTGCGGTATGGCACCCCTGCCGCGCGACATCGCAAGCGGCAAACTTAACGCCCTAAGCAAAGGCGCAGAGTTAGTACGTAACGAACTATTAGCAGCGAATGTCGCTTAATTTTAATTACAGCTGCTGCAAAAAGCCACACCTTAACACATGTTGAAGTGTGGCTTTTTTAATCAAAATGTAACGGGGGTTTACACAACGAGGTGAAAGGTAAAAGGTGCTAGGGGAAAGGTTTTAAGTTAGTTGAATATTAGTTGGGTTGAGTGCAATAAACCTAGCAAAAGTAATTAAACCTAACCGAGCCGCTGGCTATCATTGATTGAGTGGAAAGTGCCATTTGGAGATGCTCATTAGTTACAATGTCTGAAGTTAAGATTTTCAATATTTGACCCCTTTGGCTTCTTAATTTGATTCGTCCAATGCGGCGTAATGTTTAATTGAATAGGGTATTCAGTTTTGACAAATTTCATAGGAAAGATTTGAAACTTTACTTATGTGCATTAAGAGTTCAGATTCGTTTATAAGTGAAATATTAAAAATATCAGACCATAAAGCTCTACAGTATTAGTTTATACTTTCACTAATACAGCATGATGCCTTACTATTGGGTTATCTCCGTTTATTTCTGAATTTCCTTAAATTAAAAAATTAACCTAACTTTTAATAGCATAAGTGTAAATAGTATGTGTAAAGATTTTTCCGTCACTGACTTTTACTGAAGTAGTGCTTATAAATGCTCAAAGAATTATGATGTTTACTAGGGAAAGTGTCGTCTTTTACTAAATTATCCACAGGTTATTATTGAAAATGGTTGTTTTGTGGATTATATTAGCCATATTACATTAAGTAGTTGTGACCGTCACACAGGAAAGTGTGGCAATGGATTGGGTTAAGGGAACACTTCCCTTTTTTGGAGGTGAAACATGTTTGGATTTATTAAGAAATTTTTTACGTATAAAGAAAATACAGACGAAATTAAAGTAAAAGTTTCTGGTGGTAAGTATTTTATTGCCGACTTGGACTCTCTCTCAAAGAGTGAAGTTGTAAAACAGCAAGTTAGGCAAGCTAAGGCTTATGTAAAATAAGACTAATTAAAGAAAAGCGCCAACGTGGCGCTTTTTTTATAGGGAAATAATGATAAAACCTACCGTTATATTTATTCTAGTTATTACAATTGCTGGACATATTTACAGGAAAACAAATTATAAACTTTATCCTAAATACGATTCGTCTAATGGGTATCATACTTTTTTGTTAGCAGCATCTACTGGCTTAGTACTTTTTATATGTTCTTATATTTTTACTAACATTATAGCCCGATTCAGCTTTTTTCAATCTGTCGGTGTATTGTTTAGTAATCATTTAAATGTATTAACACCATCTATTGGGCAAGACCATGAAACTGTGAATTTGATATCTGTACTTATTTTTACAGTTATCATTAGTTGGTTCATTCCAATGTTAAAATATGAGATCGCTAAAAAGCGGCAGGAGAACCCTACTTTTAATAGCTGGAAAAAAGCAGCAAGAAAAGATTTAACACCTGAGTTTACTCATCTTGCATTTAATTCTTGGGAGTATGGTTTACCAATAGCTTTTACTCTATCTAATAATAAAGTATATGTAGGCTACATCTCTGAAATAGGTATTGATAGTAACGACATTCATCTTTTACCTATTTTGAGTGGTTATAGATGTGATAAAAAGAAAGACCTAATCTATTTGATTGATTATAAACCTGTTATAGAACATATTTTAAATGAAGAGTATGAAACTAATGGTGAAAATACTGAAATAAAGAGCAAGATGAGTGTTTACAAGAAGTTTGCTATCGCAATACCTCATCGCGAAGTGATTCATGCAAACCTTCATGACACTAGCTATAAAAAGCACTTTGATAGGCACCGCTATGATCGTAAAGAAACCAAACCTTCAGATGTGAAATTTACCCTCAGCGATTTATAAAATCACAAAACTAAAAAAGCTTGCTCAAGGGCTTTTTTAGTTTTAAAAGTTAGAATACGTTAAAGCACCTGTAAGCGATTTTAAGCATCCTACTTTATTTGAGAAACTCAAGGGGCACCCATTAGGAAAACCAAAAGGGTCAAATATTGACTTCTGACATCAAATTTATTGACTGACCCGTTATCCATATTTTGCCTATCAGCAAAAGTCTAAAACAATAAAGTAAACCAGTAACCCCCCACTTTTAGCTATTACTTAGTTTGATTTCTAACTAACACTTATTAGTTTAATAACCCTTCTACCCTTACTAAAGCAATGCGAATGTTTTTAGGTTTATAAAGCGCTGCTAATTTGTTACTTGATTAAAAACCATCTCGCCATGCGGAATTTTTAAGCAAACCGTAACGGGGGTTTACAGTAACTGCACAAACGCGGGTGCTTTTACTGTACTTTATTAACTGATAATGTGATTAATATTGAGTAGTAAAATTGCGCTTTCGTAACGATTTAAACAGGAGTCATTAATGGCAATTACACTGGCGTTTGATGTATACGGTACGCTTATAAACACTCATGGCGTGGTGTCGTTACTTGAAAATATGGTTGGTGATAACGCGCACGCATTTTCAACTACCTGGCGTGAAAAACAACTCGAATATTCGTTTAGGCGTGGCTTAATGCAAAACTATGTGCCGTTTTCGGTGTGTACTGAGCAGGCACTTAATTATGCGTGTTTACTGCACAAGGTAACTTTAAGCGATGAGCAAAAAGCACAGTTATTAGCACGCTATAAAACCCTACCCGCATTCGATGACGTTAAAGCAGGGCTTGAGAGCTTAAAAGCACAAAACTATCGGTTGTTTGCGTTTTCTAATGGTGCGGCCAGTGCGGTAAATACCTTGCTCGAAACGGCAGGCATAAGTGAGCTTTTTGAAGGTGTAGTGAGCGCCGATGACATTAAAACCTTTAAACCCAACCCCGGTGTTTATAGTCATTTTTTACGTCAGGCACATTCAACAGGCGCTAATACCTGGTTGATATCGAGTAACCCGTTTGATGTTATTGGGGCGTTATCGCACGGTATGCGTGCTGCGTGGATACAGCGATCAAGTGAGGCTATTTTTGATCCCTGGGAGCTTGAGCCTACAATAACGGCGTGCAATTTACATGATTTAAAAACCAAGCTGGCAAATAATAACCAGTGATTTAGTTGGCAGGGGTTAATTTACACCAAAAACCAAAGGGGTCAAATCTTGACTTCAGACATCAAATTCATTGACTGACCCGTTATCCTTATTTTGCCTATTAGACAAAGTCTAAAGCACTAAGATAAATCAGTAACCCCCTACTTTTAGCTATTATGTACTTTGATTGCTGCTCAGAACTTATAAACTCAACAACCCTTCTACCCATTCTAAAACGAGGCGAGTATTTCGGTTTTCAAAGCGCTGCTTATTAGGTATGTAGTAGCAAAAGTCAGATTCAACTACGTGGGTATTAAAGTTTTTGAGTAACTCGGTGTCTAATAATCGTTGTACTAGCGTGGTTGAGCAAAAAGCCAGTCCTGAGCCTGCCATAGCTTCTTGAATACCAAATAGCTCTTGGTCAAAGGTTTTAATACTAAATAACGCAGGATCTAAGTTGTTTTGATTAAGCCATTGTTTAATTGGAGGCTCATTCAGCGCATTGTTTTTCCATTTAGTGGTATAGAGCGTAACTGGGCCATTTTGCCATGGGATATCCGCGGCTTTGTATGAGCCGAATACGTTAAATTGTTCGGTTTTTATAATGTCATCAGCGTTTATATTGCGCTGCTGGCCAAAGCGAATCGGTAAGGTGTGTAATTGCTTATCAACGGCTTCACTGGTTGATATATCTACTTCAAGATTGGGCTGACTTTTTGATAGCTCCTGTAATGCGGGTATTAAACGCAGTGCGGCCAGTGATGACGTAGTGGTTATTTTAACGGCGGTGCCTTTAGCTTGTACGGTAGCTAGCGCTTGATTAATAAGGTTAAAGCCGTTGCTTGTTGCTTCACTTAAATATTCACCTGTGGGGGTAAGAGTGATTTTTCTAACTTGGCGGTAAAATAAATCGACGTTTAAACGGTTTTCAAGGTTATTTATATGATGCGAAATCGCGGTTGGCGTGAGCGATAGTTCATCCGCGGCGGCTTTAAAACTGCCTAAACGCGCCGCAGCTTCAAAGGCTTTGAGTGCTTGTAGTGATACTTGCATGGGGATTATTCACACCAAATAGAATTAACTTATAGATGAATATAACTTATTTATAGTTAAGGTTTACTCGTTTGTGAAATATGCCTGTTAGTAAGATGATTAACCTACATTTACTAATAGGATAAACAGTATGACTACCCTACTTCACGTTGATGCAAGCGTAAGAGCTGTTAAAAACGACAACCCAGATCACGATTCAATCTCTAAAAATATTGCTAAGCATTTTATTGATAGCTTTGCAAAGCGCCAAGCTATAGATGAGTATTTTTATCGTGATGTTGGTGTGAATCCTCCGTCTTTTATTACCCAAGACTGGATAGGCGCAGTATTTACACCTGATGATAAAAAGACTGCTGAGCAACATCAGTTACTGGCCTTGTCAGACACATTAATCGCTGAAATTGCCGCTGCCGATATTATTGTGATTTCCTCGCCTATGTATAACTACGGTATGCCCGCACAGTTAAAAGCATGGTTTGATCAAGTGATACGTATAAACCAAACTTTTGATTTTGATCTTTCCCGTGGGGATTTCCCACTGCAGCCTTTGCTGGACGGTAAAATATTAGTTGTGATCACCTCAACCGGTGAGTTTGGTTTTGAGCAAGGTGGCATACGTGAGCATATGAGCCATTTAGTGCCGCACTTACGTACGTTGAGTAAATATTTAGGCGTGAGCACCATTCATGAAATTGCCTCAGAATACCAAGAGTTTGCCGATGTACGCCATCAACTATCGCTCGATAATGCTTATAGCCAAGCAGCAGCGCTAGGGCTACAGTTAAGTAATCAATAATATTTAAATATAAAAATACCGCATTTACCTTGCGGTATTTTTAACGAAACCGCTGCCTGTTTACAGTGTTGAGATGAAAAGCTGAGGCTGAAAAGATGACCATAATAAGCTTTTATTGTCAGCTAGGTGTTTATACCCTACAAATAGTTTAGGTTCCTCCTTGATGTTATTTTAATATTTACTTTTTATACTTCTAAACCTCATTTAGCCCTTGCATATAGAACTGACTAAGCTGAGTAACAGAGATTTCTGGCGTTGCTGAGTCTTGTGATGGTTGCTGAGTAAATATTTGCTTAGCCACTTGTCGTCCAATTTGCTGTGCGGTTGTGGTTTTATTTATTCGCGTTTCATAAAATCGCTTTAAAACGGTTTCGAGCTGCTCACCTTTATTAAGTATTTGAGACAAATGCCATACATCTTCAAGTGCTTGGCTGGCGCCTTGTCCAGATGTAGGTAATGGGGCGTGGGCTGCGTCACCGATAATCAGTAAATTTTCATTATGCCAATATGGAAGTGGATCTAAATCATGTACAAATAGCTGCTTTATGCTGTTTTGTTCGCTGTAATTAAATACTGTTTGGATTTTTTCAGGCCAGTTTTTAAAGCGCAAACGCATTTCATTATACCAATCGTCTATTTGTTTGGTTTTGTCTATTTTACTTGGCCAAGCAGCAGCCCAATAACAAAAATTATTTGCCACAGGCACTATGCCAAATCGTTCTGTTTTGTTGCGGTAGTCGTGAATGCTTTGGTTAAATGCAGCTAAGTCCATTTTGCTAATGCCAATGATGTTGATGAAGCCCTGATATTTGGGAAGTACAGTATTGGGGTAAAGAAGTTCGCGAGCTGCTGAATGCATACGCCCATCGCAGCCTATCACTAGGTCAAATTGTTTTTTTAGTTGATGAATATCCTCAGTATTTATAGAGCGATTAAAATGAATTGTCGCGCTCAGGCTTTTGAGCTCGCGAGCTAAAATACTTATTAAATCTCGGCGCAAAATAGTGATCGTGGGAAAGCCGCTTGTTGAATTAAGTGCTTTAATATCAAACTCAGCGTGTTGTGTATCAGCGCGGCTAAATTGGCGCATAAAGCTTGGCTGACCACCTAGTTGGCTAAACTTATTGATTAAACCCATTTGCTTTATTACAAACATAGCGTTTGGCCACAGGGTAACCCCTGCGCCTATTGAGGAAAAATGACTATTCCTTTCGTATATGGTCACTTTTATGCCTTGTTTTCTTGCAAAAATAGCGAATGCTAAACCTGCAACCCCGGCCCCAATAATAGCTATATGATTAACCTTACTCATTTGCTTATTCCATATTGTTGAAAGACACAATGATTATTTCAAAATCATTTATTGGGATAAATGTGCTACTGTTGGTTTGTTAATCCCATATTGTGAGGTAATAGTGCTAGAGAATATTGATATGCAATGGCTGTTGAGCTTTCAAAAAGTATACGAGCAGCTAAGTTTTAAGCGAGCAGCAGAGCAACGCCAATTGCCAACCTCTAACATTAGCCGACATGTTGCTTTATTAGAGCAAGCCTTAAATATTCGATTATTAGAGCGCACAACTCGTAAAATGACAGCAACAGCAGCAGGAGAGCAGCTTTATCATAGCTTATCTCCTCTTATTATGGCGATGGGTGATGCGCTGAAAGAAGTTCATCAAGTGGGTGATTCGATAGCTGGGCATCTTAAAATAATTACACCTGATCTCCCTTTCATGGCTGAAGCTATAGCTGATTTTTGCCACAAACACCCTAGAATAAAACTGAGTTGCGATACTCAGCTCAATCCTGCAGAGGGATTACTTGAGGGGTTTGATTTGGTACTACGTTTTAGTCGTGGGTCATTAGAAGATTCTGGCTGGGTTGCTAAAGAGTTGCTGCGTTGGCCAAGTTATGTGGTGGCTGCACCCTGTTTACTTGAAAAGTACCCTACTCCAGAATCAATAGATAAACTGAGTAAGTCTCCCTGTATTACTAGTTTATCTGTATTACAAGGAATGCCTTGGCGATTCAAAAAAGCAGGGGCTATTAGTGTCGTATCCAGCTATAAGGTAAACAGCGGGCAAATGGCAAAAGCTGCAGCACTAAAAGGATTAGGATTTGCAATACTCCCCTTGAACGCTTGCCTTACGGAGTTAGAGCAAGGCGATTTGGTTAAAATTAACTTGCCTGATGAGCCCGAGGATTTAGTTTTGCATGCACTTTATTCTGGTCGAAAATACCCTTTAGTGAAAGTAACCGCTTTTTTGGATCATTTGCAGAGTAACTACTGCCAGCTGTTCATATAAAGACATACCCTTTCTAAACTCTCCTCCAAAAGAAACAAAAGAACCACTTTACCTTGCGGTATTTTTAAGCAAACCGTAACGGGGGTTTACAGTAACTGCACAAACGCGGGTGCTTTTACTGTACTTTATTAACTGATAAGGTGATTAATATTGAGTAGTAAAATTGCGCTTTCGTAACGATTTAAACAGGAGTCATTAATGGCAATTACACTGGCGTTTGATATATAAGGTACGCTTATAAACACCCATGGCGTTGTGTTGTTACTTGAAAATATGATTGGCGATAGCGCGCACGCATTTTTAACTACTTGGCGCGAAAAACAGCTTGAATACCCGTTTAGACGCGGCAAAATCATCAAACGTCGATATTGTTGTGGGGGCTTTCTCAGGCTACAAAATAAAGATACAGAGTAGATAGTCATACCCTGTACCTTTGAGCGTTTATTCCCATCTTTTTAAGTAGTACTTACCCGCATCGTTCTCGTCTGCATATAAATTTTCTTCATATTCAAAGGTTAATGGATCGGCGTCGACTACCTTATAAACTTCCCAATAAACATGCTTTGCATCTTTTGAGAAACGATCAGCTATTACTGTGAAAGTGTTTGGATCTGCACCCTCAACTACAGCATTATAATAAAAAATTTGAGATCCTATACGGACAAACGTTTTTCCATCATCAAGAATAACCACGTCTTCAGGTTTAACACCGAGCAGTTTATTATTTCTGCTATACACTTCGTTATTGTAAGCATAAAAATTATTTGTAATGTCTTTAACATCATCAGTAGGGACCAAAATCACCCGCGTTGGGCTTAAGTGAAGAGATTTCCATTTCCACATCTTCTCAAGCTCGCTGGCATCAGACCGACTCACTTCTTCCACCGTTCTATTGTCAACAATATAACCTCTGTAATAAACATGCTTAATATCTTTGGCAACAGAATCATTTAATACTTTAAATGTAGATGGATCACTTTCTGGTATGGGTGTATTAAAGTAGTACGCTTGGTTTTTATCTTTTCTGTAGTAAGGCGTAATCACCGTAAAGCCATCGGCTACCATGCCTTCAACAATCTCACCATGTGAATAAACATGCTGTCCGTCTACGGCATACTCATCATTTATAATTTTAAAACGACTGGCTTCGTTACTAATTATTTTTCCCTGATAAATTACCTGCTCACCATGACGAAGATAACGCTCGTTCGCATTTTTAATCGCTTCTGGCATTGTTTTACGTGGAAATTTAACATCGATGTAGTAATATAAATATTCTTTATCCATGGCGTATGAGCCAAGCAAATAAGAAAACGAAGCGGCGTCTGCATCTTCTATCACTTGCCCATAACAAAAAACTTTGCCACCACTAATAAGATAGCCAGATTCATATTTACTCGCATTACTACCCGATGTTACCAACTGAATTGAGCTAGGATCTGCACCCTCAACTCGTCTTCCGTCGTAATAAACACTATTATTATCTTTAGCGTAAGACTGACTAATCACACTGAATGTATCAGGGTCAGCTCCTTCTATTGGGGAGCCTCCAATTTGGAAAAAATTGCCATCTAAAACATAAACAACTTTACCGTCTCGTAGGTAATATTGATTGCTAATTTTACTATCAAAAGCAGTCGCGTTATGTGTGCTAGGGTTATTAACATATAAGCCAATAATAAGAGCAATTAAGGCACCAACAAGGGGGATGGCTAAAAATATAATTCCAATCCATATGAGTATTTTCATTTATCTTTCCATAGCTATTAAATATATCAGCGGATAAAGTAACATATTTATAGCACCATGTTTAACTGGCTGCTAATGATTATCACAAGATGAAGAGGATGTTCAGAATTCTGTGCCACAGTAATAGCAGGCAAAAAAGATCATTTTGAAAGAATGAATAACCTCCAATTGCTTAGTGTGAATTTACATGAGGTTACTTTATATTTTTATCATTTCTTTTTGTTATTACATCCCAGCCCATAATAAGAATAATAAGTTGGAAAAATAGTGCTGTATAAAGAAAAACCCTTCCTGCTGCATAAATATCATGATTAAGCAATGATGCTAAAGCAACTAGTAATGATAAGGAGAGGTATATAACTTCCTGTTGTAATATAAATTTAAATTTATCTTTATTCGTCAATTTTAATCTCGTTGTGAATTTTTAATATTTTATAGAAAAGTTAGCTGAAACTGAGTCTATTTTACATTTAATAGCCATGACTTATGTAAACCGAATAACTGTTTTTATATACTTTACCTCTAAGCAAAGGAGATAATCGCCGAAACGAGTTAGCCAAACCTAGGGCCAAATCTTGACTTCAGACATAAATGCTTTGGCTGACCAATTACCTATATTTTGCCTATCAGTAAAAAACCAGACTCCCTGCTTTTTTTAGCTATTACTTAGTTTGACTTGCAACTAGCATTTATTAATTCAACAACCTTCCTATCCATCCAAAAACAAAGCGTGCGTCTCGGAGTTAAAAGCGCTGTTTATTTATTACTTGATTTAAAAACATCTTGATGTGCGGTATTTTTGACCAAACCGTAAAAGGGGTTTTTAGTTAAATTACAAAGTTGAAAGTGCTAGAAAAAGGTTTTAGGTTGGTTGAGTGTTATCTGGGATAATGAAAGCCCAGCACTATTAGTTAAGTTTAATTGAGCCGCTTGGTATTATCGATTGAAAGGAAGCTACCTGCAGGGAGTCGATGCAACATAATCTCTGTTATATTTCATACGCTGCATCAATATCGATATTACAACCTAGTTCATAAGCTCTATTTTCATGGTACTTTTTCATAAGATGCATATCCATTACATGTTGAAGTTTCACAGGTCGAAGTTCAAGCTTTGGAGCATGTCCTCCAATGTTTGTATTCCAAGCATAAATAAGCCCCGTTTTGTTACTGCGCTTCAAACTAAACGAACTCATTCCACATTCAAGGGCTAATTCTACGAAAGGTGAATAGTCTAGTTGATATTCAGGCATATCGAGTAAGTTTTGATAACTCCCGTACCGACTCTTAGTATAGTCTCCTTTGAATGATTCATATGCTGGCTGAGACTCATCAAACAACAAAACTAGTTCATCATGGTTTGAAAAAATAAAACGATTTTCTTTCATAAGTAAATTTCACCTAGAATTCATAGAGAAATATAATGCCCCAATAATGGGCTAAAAGCAGCTGGCTGATATAAGCAACGAGAGGGCAATAATCTAGTGTTTTTACCCTCATTATATGCATTAAAGCTGATCAAAATAGTCGCCAGCTCTTTGTCTGAAAAATACATTGCAATACTTTAACTCAACTTGTAATGGATCTTTTTTTAAGACCTTAACATATGGATTCAGCTCCAATGTAACTGTAATAGTTTTGGACAGCAATAGCTCATTGTATAGGGCTCGTTTACGTTTTTCGGAGCCCGAGTGCGGCATACGAATTATGATATCCTTTTTGCAACTTGGAGCGGCGATTGGAAAGCGTTCCTTAGGAACAAATACTTCAAATTGACCACCTTTAGAAAATCCATATTCAGAGTTTACAGAATAATTGCCTGAAGTAAGTTCGTATTTCATGTGATAATAATCGGAATACTTTCCGGTATTAACTTTGATCTCTTGAGCATTAAGTTGAAATGAGATTAATAACACCAAGCTATTTAATAGGTACTTCATACTATCCTTATACACGTGGCAGTTTACAAAGCATCATTTTGGTGGTTTATAACGCAGCAAAATGGCGGTTAATATTGCCACTGGTTAAATTAGAAGCCAACTCATCACAACATAACTAAAAAGAGTTAGCCAAGCCATTATATGATTTAGGGTTACGATAATGAACAGACATTTTATGGGAAGTTTCTTATTTTTAGTTGCTGTTTTATTGGCCGTGGGGACGGAAGTTTACTTAACCCTCACATTTAGTGAGTTTATTTTAGCCGGTAAAGGTATTGGCGTTTATGGAGTATTATTATATTTTGTTGTGATGATAGTTAGTTTCTTTTTATGGCTACTGTCTTACCGTATTAGTAAAAGCCGAGCTCAAGCTGCTATATTTTGGCTTTTAGCATTAGCCCTCATTCCTGTCGTTATATTTCAGCCTACATGGTGGTCTGTCCCACTTCTCAATTAATTTAAAGCTTAACTTTAATTAGATTAATGTGAAATTGCAGAATTGATTTCCACAGCATTTTGTAAACTCTCTTTCAAAAGAAACGAAAAAACCCCACCTTACCATGCGGTATTTTTAACCAAACCGTAACTGGGGTTTACAGTATTCAACTGAATGCAAGCTGTTCGTTAGCAAAAGATTACTATTGCCATTGCTTTGTGTAAAAGCATTGCGATTAAGGATTATTTTTTGGTTTTTTAATTTATATTCAATGTGGTCGCTATATTGTTTTGAAGTGCTATTCTGATATATCAATTTGTAATTAATGCCGTTTTAATTAAGGATACTGGTCGTTGTTTTTTATTAAACCTAAGTTTATTTACAGCTCTTGTTCTATTTACAAACCTAAAATATCGTTTTCATTATTTTTTATGCTGCTGTGTTTGCCATTTTTTGCAAATGCTCAATTTGTCATTGGCATAGTAGGAAAAACTAAAAACGATAGCTTTTACATTCAGGCATACAAAGGGTGTACCGAGTTTGCAAAATCACAGTCTGACGTTACCTGTAAATATGATGGGCCTGATGATTATCAAGATATTCGAACCCAAGCTTTAATTATTAATGACATGATAAAAAGTGGGATTGATGGTTTATTAGTTTCAATATCAGATTCTGATTATTTGGTAGAGAGAGCCCTTAAAGATTTATTTGAAAAAAACATTCCTGTTATTACTTTTGACTCAGACTTATTAGCAAAAGATCACCAGTACAGGCTCGCTTACGTTGGTACTGATAATTTTGACTTTGGTGTTGCGTTAGGCAATCAATTAAAGAATTTAGTAAGTGAAGAAAATAAGCGTGTTTGTATTCAATCTGGTCATCCTACTTCACCAAACTTAAATAAAAGAATCGCAGGTGTTAGGTTTGCGCTTTCTGGGCAAAGTAGTCAGCGCTTGTCGGGTGAAAATGGCTGGAGCGAGTATAACCGCTGCCCTCTTTATAGTTTAGGAAAAAGGGGTGCCTCGTTAGAGCAAGTAAAAAGCCTTACTAAGATGGACAAGCCTCCTGCATTTGTTGCTGTTGCCGGCTTTGCGCAATTTAATACTGAGTATATAAACTTGATGACACCCTACAAACATAAACTTGATTCAAAAGAACTTGTTATTGTTTCAGCAGATACCGAAAAAATACAATTAGACGCACTTAGCAAAGGGTTATCTTCATCAAACGTTGGTCAAAACCCATATGAAATGGGGCGACTCAGTGCGCAGTTAATGTATGACGTAATTAAGCATAATAAAAAGCCTGCAAAAGCGTTTTATTTTTTAGACTTTCATTACTGCCAACAAAGCAATGCCCAAACATGTACTGTAAATTATTAATATTTAACCTCAAGCTGGTAAAACCTTCACTTTAAACCCCCTATTCCTCATGCGCTATTTTTAACCAAACCGTAACGGGGGTTTACAGTAACTGCTTAAAACGCGGGCGCTGTTACTGTACTTTATTAACTGATAAGGTAATTAATACAAAGCAATAAAATTGCGTTTTAGTAACGATTTAAACAGGAGTCATTAATGGCAACTACACTGGCGTTTGATGTATACGGTACGCTTATAAACACTCATGGCGTGGTGTCGTTACTTGAAAATATGGTTGGTGATAACGCGCACGCATTTTCAACTACTTGGCGTGAAAAACAACTCGAATATTCGTTTAGGCGTGGCTTAATGCAAAACTACGTGCCGTTTTCCGTGTGTACTGAGCAGGCACTTAATTATGCGTGTTTACTGCACAAGGTAACTTTAAGCGATGAGCAAAAAGCACAGTTATTAGCGCGTTATAAAACCCTACCCGCATTCGATGACGTTAAAGCAGGGCTTGAGAGCTTAAAAGCACAAAACTATCGGTTGTTTGCGTTTTCTAATGGTGCTGCCAGTGCGGTAAATACCTTGCTCGAAACGGCGGGTATAAGTGATTACTTTGAAGGCGTAGTGAGCGCCGATGACATTAAAACCTTTAAACCCAACCCCGGTGTGTATAGTCACTTTTTACGTCAGGCAAATTCAACCGGCGCTAATACCTGGCTTATATCGAGTAACCCGTTTGATGTTATTGGGGCGTTGTCGCACGGTATGCGTGCTGCGTGGATACAGCGCTCAAATGAGGCTATTTTTGATCCCTGGGAGCTTGAGCCTACAATAACGGCGTGCAATTTACATGATTTAAAAACAAAGCTGGCAAATAATAACCAGTGATTTAGTTGGCAGGGGTTAAATTACACCAATGAAAGGCTAGGTTTGCGCTTACAAACCTAGCTTTTTTAGGGTCTGTTGATCTTTCAAGGTTGAATTTGCAGCAGTCTGTTTGGTATTTAGGCAAGGCAGAGCCTATGTGGTGTGGTTATTCCCCATA
>NZ_JASDDF010000050.1:0-26173 GCF_030407535.1 Pseudoalteromonas sp. APC 3224
TGTGAAAGTAGGTCATTACCAGGCTCCAAATACAAGAAAGCCCGATTCGAAAGAGTCGGGCTTTTTTACGTCTGCAGAAAAGTAAAAAGCACACACTCACCCAGCACTATCGCGTAGGTTGGGCGAGCGAAGCGACTCCCGACGCATAGAGAGTATCCCATTTGTTATGTGGCTTTCCATCGCTGTGGACACTACGACATTACCATGCTTCAAATTGTAGAAAGCCCGACTCAAAAGAGTCGGGCTTTTACGGGTGTAAAGGAAGCATTCTTAAAACAGTCCATAGGCTTCAGTTTCTTGCTCTTGAGCGCTGCTAGTTGGTTCAAGCTCTTTGGGCTTAAATATTGCGCTAGGATCAATAAGTACACTATGTTTATCAGCAAGCTTAATTAGACCATACATCATGTTTCTTGTTTGGGGGTCAATATCAAAACCAACTTCAGTGAGCTTATCTAGTGGTTTAATATCCTCTTTTTTATATTCAATATTATCTTCCACTTTATCAACTAACAGGCCTATATGAGGGTTCAACCCATCTTTAGTAGTAAAAACAATAATAGGTTTATAATCTAAAGTGATTTGCTCTATTGCCGAGTCAAATAAACGCTCTAGGTGAATAAGTTCATGCCTTCTTATAATCTCAAGTTGAGTACCGACTTGTTTATTGTTGCCTTGTTTATATGCATCTATCGCACTGGCCAATTTGTTTAGGAGCGATTTAAACGGGTTATCAAAGCGTGACATGGTATTTTTTAATTCATCATTATCCGTTTTAAACTCTGTATAAAACTGTTCAAAATCAGTAAGCTCATACTGATTTGTTTTTAACGAGCTTTGCGAAACGAGTAGTTCTTGCTCTAATTTATTAAACCAAGCAATTAGTTGTTTTTGCCAAGATTTAAGTTGCTTTAAAGCATCTAAATTACTGCGCTCAGTAGAAACTCCATTTAAAATGATTCCAAGATCAAATACAGGGGTTGGGATCCCCATATAATCTTTAACGCCCAAAAAGCTTTTATTGTCGTTAGGTAACACCGTGAGGTTATTATTAAATTGTTCCGTTAATAAGATATCAAGAATCTTAAGTGAAATGGTTTTATAACCCACTTTAAAGTTAATTAAGTCCATAGTTTCCTCACATACTTAGTTTGTATATTAAGGATAGAACAATATTTGGAAGGTACTTATTTATTCACATAATAAGAGCGATATACATTACGCTTATTTTTATTTTTTGTATCAATAAAAAACTTTTTGATTATTTTATCATTTATTAACAGCGAATTAAGCTCATTCATTAGGCACGAGTGTTTAAGTGGTAATTTGCAGCTTGCCGCTGCCTTGCTAAATGCCATGGCATTAATATAACCTTCAAAATGAAGACGATTGGGTTTTGTAATCTTGCTTGCTTGCATATCAGCTAAAAACTCATTGCAAAAATCATCGCTACAAGTGAGTGGATTGGGAACAATTTCAGTAACCATAATATGAGAGGGAGAAGATACTTCATCAAATAAGTCAAAGCTAGGTACAAAAGAGACACTAGTATAGTCTGGGGTAAAGTTCTTCGCATATGCACTATTTATAAACTCACCAAGTGGCGCATAGGTACCAACTAAACAGATAGCTGTCACCCCGCTGGCTTGTAATGCATTAAGCGCTGATGCTACATCATGACTATTACGTTGGTAACGCGCGACTTTTATAGGCGAAAGTTGATATTTTGTTAGCTCTTTTCTTAGCCCTGATTCGACGTACAAGCCAAACTCATCTGCTTGAATAAATAGCCCTATCTTTGTATGTTTACGCTCCTCTACTAAGTATTTAATTTGCTCTGCGGCTTCGTCATTATAGCTGGCTCTTAGATTAAATATGTTAGCGCGTGATTTATCATGTAGGAAGCTCGCCCCGCTAAAAGGCATTATGAACGGGGTTTGTGACTGCTCTAGTAAAGGTATAATAGCGTGGCTAGTTGGGGTGCCCATAGCACCAAACAGTGCATCGACTTTGTCGGTATAAATAAAAGTACGGGTATTATTAACGGTTTGCTTTGGTTCGTAGTTATCGTCAGCAACTAGAAGTTGTATCTGAGCACCGTTTATACCACCAGCATTATTAACCTTGTTAAAGTAAATGCTACTGCCTTTATGCAACTGTAGGCCAATATTTTGAGCCGGTCCGCTAAGTGCTGTAGACATACCAAGTTTAATAACTTTGCTATTATCTTGCTCTGCATAGGCTATAGGCTGCCCTAAGGCTAATGCGACAGAGGCAATGCTAAGGTGTATTATTATGCGAAGTGCGCTCATACCAGTTATCTACAGCCTTTTTTAATAATATATTAAATGACTTGGTGCCATTCAAACCTAGCTCAGTTTGGATATTTTTAGGTGTCCAATTTTGTAATACTAGCCTAATAAAAACAGATTGGAAATTATCCTCATCATTTGGCAAGCTAAGAGGAGATGCCCAAAAACTCCTCCATAGTAAAGGTTTAATATTAAAGAGCTGATAGTCACTTGTTAACATAGACTTTAATCTTGATTGATCGGCTATGCTGATGGTATGGGTATTAAAGCGTGAAACAATTTTTGCTACCAGTTTATAATCTAGCTGACTAAAATGGCTGAGCAATTGCAAAGGAAAATCAGCTTCGAACTGGGCTGTTAAATGCTCTAGTAGTTGGTCATTTTTAGTTAAGCTTTTAATAACTAATGCGCTATGTTCGCCGGTTGCCTTATCTTTTTGAAAACCCAGCTTTACCAAATTAAAGTCATTATTTTGCCAAAAACTAAGTAATTGCGCATTAGCCCCAAAGCTAGCACCAAACCAATCACATTCGTTTTGTAATTGCTGTTCACTGTAATGAAGTAATTGTGTTCCTAGGTGCTTGTTGTGCTGTTCTGGGTC
Organism: Pseudoalteromonas sp. APC 3224; assembly: GCF_030407535.1. Lineage (GTDB taxonomy): Bacteria > Pseudomonadota > Gammaproteobacteria > Enterobacterales > Alteromonadaceae > Pseudoalteromonas. Next base: position 2,911 of record NZ_JASDDF010000050.1, read on the forward strand.
AATAGCAATTCGTACCACGCGAGCGCAGTGTTGTTTTAATACCTCAGGTTTAAAGCTTAATTGTGCAAGGCTTTGAGCCATTAAGTGCCCTTGAGGGCGGCGCTTACCTTGCACTACTTCATTACTCAACGATGTAGTAAAGCCACCCTCTATCGCTACTAAACAAACACCAAGAATATTATCACCTTGTTGACAAACAAATAGCCGTTGTCCAGCAGCATCTAGCAAGTGACGTAAGTCATTCACACTGGTTTGATAATGTGCCAGTGTTAGTAAGCCAATAACTTGATGAAGCAGTGGCTCGTTGCTAGCAAGCTGATTTGCTTGCAGATGCTTAAACTGCAAAGGAGTAGTATTCAAACTAGCGCTGTGGTGTTCTGCATCTAAAGCTAAGAGTGTGCGAAGGTGATGCTCTAAAGGGTCATGCTTTGCAAAGCGGATAGGCTGTTCAAGGCTGATGCTACGCATGTTCTTAAAATGCGTTTTGAGGTAACGAGTAAACTTTAAAATATAACCGCGACCATTACCTTCATAGCCAATCATAGTGCTTGAAAAGACCACGCGAGGATAAATGTGAAGAATTTTTATGAGAATTGGAACAGGGATTGCTGCTGCTTCGTCAATTAATAGTAAGTCACACTGCGGTTGTTCGCTCAATAGTTGATCAGGCGCCACGTAGTGCATGTTTGCAATGTGTTTATCGCCAGCTTGATATTCTATATCAAGCGCACTCGCTAAGTGCTTAAAACTACTGTGCAAAGCACGAAATTGCATAGCGCAAATAAGTATATTTTTATCGCTGAGTTTACTTGCTGCAATACCTAATGCGGCTGATTTTCCTCTTCCCCGATCTGCATTAATTAATAATGGTCGATTTGCTCGTCCGTTTGCCGTTTTTATTATTAATTCAATACACTGTTGTTGCTCGGTAAAGTCAATTTCACCAGTTGATAGATTCGTATCGGTAATACACTGCCAACCATTTTGCTGGCTAAAATGCAGTAAAGTAGTTTTGCTTAGTAAGTGAGCTAAGCGTTGGTTAAAAAAGCTGTAAGGGTGCATTTGCCCAAAAGATTGAAATAAGGGAAGGGCGTCATCACACCAGTGTTCAAGTTCTTTAAGTTCGGGTAGCAATATAATTAAAAAACCACCTGCTTGCACAACGCCACTAAGCGCAGCTAGTTTATCTGGCACCAGTCCACTGTAGCCGTCATAAACAGCATGGGCGCACTCTTGCCCTAAAATTTGGTGGGTATGCTCTGGCCAATGTGCATTAATTAAATGAGTGCTTTTTGACAGTACAAAAGAAGGGTGCTGCAAATGAGCAAGCAGCTGAGTACATTGCTCATAACACCAGTTTTTATCGCCTGTAAGCAGCAGTAACTGGCGATGTTTCGCATTCGCAAGTTGTTGCTGTACACGCTCTACAACGCGGTTAAACGGCTTGTAATCTTGCATAAGCTGTTACTAACCACTTACTGCCTAAGTCGTCAAAGTTAACTTGTACGCGAGATTGTGCGCCACTGCCTTCGTAATTAAGTACGGTGCCAATGCCAAACTTTGCATGCAGCACGCGTTGACCTAAGTTAAATCCGCTTTCTTCAAATGCAGCATGGCTAACCGAAGCGCTAAAGCGACCGGCTGTAGGCGGGCGAGATACTTGTGTTTTAATGCGAATTTCTTCTACGCAGTCTTCGGGTATTTCACGTAAAAAGCGCGATGGGCTGTGATATTTCTCTTGGCCATATAAGCGGCGGCTTTCGGCATGGCTTATATACAGCTTATCCATAGCACGGGTCATACCCACGTAACAAAGGCGGCGCTCTTCTTCTAAACGGCCGGTTTCTTCATTACTTTGCTGAGATGGAAACATACCTTCTTCAACACCGACCATAAACACTAAAGGAAACTCCAAGCCTTTAGCTGAGTGAAGCGTCATCATTTGTACAGCATCTTCATGTTCATCGGCTTGACCTTCGCCAGACTCAAGTGAGGTGTAAGCTAAAAAGCCTTGTAGTGGCGAGCTAAACTCTTCTTCTTCAGGGAGTTCATACTGATCGCAGGCACTAATTAATTCTTCTAAGTTTTCTACTCGAGCGCGGCCTTTCTCGCCTTTTTCAGCTTGGTACATAGCCATAAGGCCAGAGGTTTGAATTGTGTATTTAGCTTGTTCTTGTAAAGTAAGATCGCTAATCTTGTCTTCAATGTGCTCAACAAGCTCTACAAACTTTGTTACAGCGCCAGCTGCTCGACCCGATAAATGCTGTTGTTCTACAATGGCTTTAGCAGCATACCAAAGCGGCAAAGATTCAGCGCGAGCGCAGTCACGTATATGGCTTAATGTTTTGTCGCCAATCCCACGGGCTGGGGTATTAATTACACGCTCAAATGCGGCGTCGTCTTGGCGATTACCTACTAAGCGTAAGTACGATAGCGCATCTTTAATTTCTTGACGCTCAAAGAATCGCATACCACCATAAATTCGGTATTTTAAACCTTCTTGTAGCATCGCTTCTTCAAGTACCCGCGATTGCGCATTACTACGATACAAAATAGCCGCATCCTGTAGCGCATTTCCGGCATTTAGCCAGCTGCGTAATTTGCTACTCACAAAGCGCGCTTCATCTAGCTCGTTAAAGGCAGCATAAATAGAAATTGGTTCGCCGTCGTTACCGTCAGTCCACAAGCTTTTACCCATACGCTCGGAGTTATTTTGTATAAGTGCATTAGACGCTTTAAGAATAGTGGCAGTCGAGCGATAGTTTTGCTCAAGGCGAATCGTCTCTGCATCAAAGTCTGTTAAAAAGCGTTTGATATTTTCAATTTTAGCGCCACGCCAACCGTAAATACTTTGGTCATCATCACCTACAATCATAATGCTACTAGTGTCGCCCGCAAGTAATTTTAGCCATGCATACTGAATAGTATTGGTATCTTGAAACTCGTCTACTAGCATGTGTGCGAAGCGCTGCTGATAATGACGAAGCAGGGTTGGGTTGTTTTTAAGAACCTCATAACTACGTAGTAATATTTCAGCAAAATCAACTAGGCCCGCTCTATCACAAGCTTCTTGATAGGCTGCGTAAACGCGCAGCATCATTTGCTCGTTAATATCGTATGCCTGAATATCTTTAGGGCGCAGAGCTTCGTCTTTTTTAGTGCTTATGTACCAACCAAACTGTTTGGCTGGCCATTTTTTATCATCAATATTCATAGATTTTAACAAACGCTTGATCATACGAAGCTGATCGTCAGAGTCTAAAATTTGAAAGGCTTCAGGTAAATTTGCTTCACGGTGATGCGCCCGTAAAATTCGGTGCGATAAACCATGGAAAGTACCAATCCACATGCCGCCAACAGGGGCTTTTAGAGTTTCTTCAACCCTTGAACGCATCTCTTTAGCGGCTTTATTGGTAAAGGTTACCGCAAAAATACTGTAGGCAGAGGCTTGCTCTACTTGCATTAACCAGGCAATACGATGAACCAATACTCGAGTTTTACCTGAACCTGCTCCTGCTAATACCAGCATGTTTTGTAATGGCGCTGCAACGGCATCGCGTTGTTTATCATTTAAGCCATCGAGTAATTCTGAAACGTCCATCGTTACGCCTTTTTAATCAATAATGAGAGCAGTATAACAGGTGTTTTTGTTAGGCTAAATAAAATACTGTTTTTATAAACAGCTATTTATAAAATAGGTATTTAAGTTGTTGAATAGTGAACAGTATAAACTGAGCAAGTAACTAAAATAGCTATTTAAAATTGCTAATTTGACTTATTTTTGGCAAAAAATACTAAAGCGATAAATTCGTAATAATTTAACTGTATGATTTGTAAGCCTTAATAAATTGGCATAAAGTGTGTAAGTATAAATAATAAGTACAAATACAAAATTAATTAAACTACAGAGGTTAGTATGTCTCAACAAGGTTCTGGCGGAAATGTAATAGCCGCTCTATGTAATATTTTTTTCCCGGGTTTAGGGCAGTTGGTGCAGGGTCGTATTTTATCGGCGCTGGTGTTTGCCATTTTGGTTTTTGGCGGTTACGCGTTATGGTTCTTAGTTGTTCCAGCTATTGTTGGAGCCGTATTCCATTTATGGGCAATTATTGATGCTGCCCGCTATCGCTCAGGCGGTTAGCTATATTGATGATACTAAATAACCTGAACTCTGGATAATAAATCTATCTCTAGCAGCTATTTTGAGCGCTAACTGCGTTGAATTTACTTGCAATAGACTAGCTATTGACGCGTAATTTCGCCTTGTTTTCACTGAAAATCTCTGGCTAGAGAAAATAAACATAAATATCATTTTATTCAATATGTTAGTAAATCTCTTAACCAGAGTTCAGGTTAAGTAGCGCCTTGCGGCGCTATTTTTGTATCTGGCTTGCGTTATTCATAACTGACTAGGTTATAATCTATTGTAATTAGCAGTACTGGAATAAAGTTATGGAATATCAATTTATACGTGACCCTATTAGTGGTTTACGAATTAAAATAAGCAGTGAACACGCAATAATAGGTCGTTGGTTAAACGAAGAAATAGGCAAAGACAAAGTGGCTATGGTGCTGGCGCTTATTAGCTCGGTGAGTTCAAGCTTTGAACCGTTAACACTTAAAGGCCAAGAAGTTGACCTGATCCTTTCTAAAGATGAAGCGTTATTTGAAGCGCATGCGCTGCATCAAGATAACGAAGATATATTAGCCTACCAAGATGACGAACTAATGCTTGAAGAGAATGATTTAAGCAGCGGTTGTGGTTTTGAAGACTTTGTTGACCTGATCAACTCATGGCATGAGTTTTCGGCTGGTCGTTAAGTTATATTATCTGTATTATTACCCTAATTATAAATCCAACAGTGGAACCAATATGTCTGCCAATTTAAACAAGCTAGTTGTTATGCTAGAAATGCAAAATGCCATGAATACTAAAGTACATGAGCAATGGTTTAGCCAAGGCTTTGAATGGTACAGAGCTATTTGGGTTGAATGTGCAGAAATGTTAGACCATTACGGTTGGAAATGGTGGAAAAAACAAACACCAGATACTGAGCAGGTGATTTTAGAGCTGGTTGATATTTTTCATTTTGGCTTATCGTTGCGTATTGACGGTGAGACTAGCTACGAGCAAATAGCAACACAGCTACAAGCCGAAATGAGTGCACCACAACAAGGTGATGACTTTAAGCAAACACTTGAATTATTAGCGGCCAGTGCTGTTGCCAATAAAGCGTTTAATGCATCAGCATTTGCCGGTTGTATGGCACAAATGGGCATGGATATTGACGATTTATACCGTGGTTATGTTGGTAAAAATACTTTAAACTTTTTCCGCCAGGACCATGGCTACAAAGATGGCAGCTACATTAAAGTATGGCATGGTCAAGAAGATAACGAACACTTAGTAGAAGTAGTTAAAAGCCTTGATACTGAACATGCAGATTTTGCAAAACAGGTATATCAAGGCTTAGTAGCGCGTTACCCAAAAAGCTAATTATATAATAGCGCGGTAGTCGGTTACGCTTAAGTAATCGCTTATATCGTTATGTGGCTGCTGACTATTAGGGTTAGCAACCGCAATTAAATGCTCAATGCCGTATTTTCGTGCGGCATTTAATACCGGTAAACTGTCATCTACAAATAAAGTGCGGCGTTTATCAAACCCTAAGTCCCCTTGCACTTTATGCCACAAGCTTTGTTGCTCTTTACTTACTCCATATTCATGAGTCGATACCACCCCGTCTAAATAGTTATCAATAGCGGTATGTTCAAATTTAAGCATGACGCATTCAGGATGGGCATTAGTCAGCAAAATGAGCTCTTTACCTGCTCGTCTAAGTTCAGTTAAAAAATGCGGAACGTCTTCACGAATTTTGATTAAGTGGGCAGACTGGCGCTTTAGTTCGAGAATAGGTAAGTTTAGCTGTGCCTCCCAATAGTCAGAGCAGTACCACTGAATTTTGCCACTCACAGCCTGATAGCGTTTTAAGATATCTGCGCGGGCTTCCTCAAAACTGATATTTTGAGCCAGAGCATGTTGTTGGGGTACAACATTGAGCCAAAAGTCAGTATCGTAATGTAAATCAAGTAAAGTTCCATCCATGTCGAGTAATACAGTATCGATTTTTGACCAGTTGAGCATGATGTATCCTTGTGAAAACTACTTTTTGAAATGAATAAGTTGCGATGAAGTAGATTAATGAGCTTTGTTAATTGAGTGATTAAGGTATAAATCCGGCAATATTATATTAAGAGCGTATTCGTAGCCTAAAATAAAGAATTAACCTTAGCTAAACCCGAGAGTTATTAGCTCAATTAAATTGCTTTTAATTCAAACTGAAACTCGCATCTTATACTCATTTGGGTATATGATTAGTATAACTGCAATGATAGCAAATTGATGCCCATGACACAGAAAAAGCACCCAACACCACCACAAATTCTCAGTAATAATGTTGTCGCTAAAAGTCGCTTATTTACTGTGGAGTCTTTAGAGCTTAAGTTTTCAAATAACGAAGAGCGTCAGTATGAGCGAATTCGCGGCGGTGGTCGTGGAGCCGTTATGATTGTACCTATGACCACTGAAAATGAGTTATTACTGGTTCGTGAGTATTGTGCAGGCACCAATGACTATCAGTTAGGGTTTCCCAAAGGGCTCATTGACCCAGGTGAAACGCCTGAACAGGCTGCAAACAGAGAGCTCAAAGAAGAAATTGGCTTTGGCGCTGAATACTTTAAACCGCTTAAAACGGTCACTATGGCACCGAGCTATTTTAACGCAACCATGCATATTTTGTTTGCTAAAAATTTATATCCTGAAACCTTACTAGGCGATGAGCCTGAGCCCTTAGTGGTTGTGAAATGGCCACTTTCACAATGGCAGTCGTTATTAGAGCAACCTGACTTTACTGAAGCACGTAGTGTTGCGGCTCTGCTATTATTAGATAAGTATTTAGCCTCAGGAGACATTAATGAATAAACTTCTAGAGCCATGTATTGAGCTTGCGCAAAGTGCAGGGGATGCCATTATGTCTTTGTATAAAAAAGACGATATTGGTCAGCAAGAAAAATCAGATAATACGCCAGTAACTAAAGCAGATTTAGCTGCAAATGATGTGCTCGTGGCGGGTTTAAATGCGCTTGCTCCTGACATTCCTATTATGTCAGAAGAAACCCCCATTCCAGCGTTGCAAGATAGACAGCACTGGCAACGTTATTGGTTGCTTGACCCAATGGATGGCACCGGTGAATTTATACTCGAAAGTGGTGACTTTGCCGTTAATATTGCATTGATAGAAAATAACCACCCAGTGTTGGGGGTTATTCATTGGCCAGCAAAGGGCGTGACCTATTATGCAACGGCTAAAAATGGGGCATTTAAGCGTGAAGGTGAGCACGATAAACAAATATTTGTTGCACCGCCCGAGAGTTTAACTTTGGCTGTAAGCCGCCGCCAAAAAATAGAAGCAGTTAGCCAGTATCTAAATGCGCAATTTGCAACTGTGGCTTTAGGTTCGTGTTCACTTAAGGCGTGTATTGTTGCTGAGGGTAAAGCAGATTGTTTTTTAAGAATAGGTCCTACAGGTGAGTGGGATACGGGGGCATCGCAAGTTATTGTTGAAGAAGCGGGCGGCTGTATTACCGACGCTGAATTTAATCCTTTAACGTATAACCAAAGAGAAAGCACAGAAAATCCTGACTTTATTGTTATGGGTCATCCCGACTGGGAGTGGCAAAAAATGATAAATCCACATCAACGATTACTGTAAACACCACTGTTTGATGGGTTTTTGTTCACTTAAACGCTTTTAATTAGTAAAACCTTGCATTATAGGTTTATTCCTATATTATAGCGCTCTCTTCGAAACAGGCTTGTGAATAACACAAAACTGTTACTAAGAAATTACAGGCGCGGGATGGAGCAGCCTGGTAGCTCGTCGGGCTCATAACCCGAAGGTCGTCGGTTCAAATCCGGCTCCCGCAACCAATTCTCTTTAGAGGATTGGAAGCCAAGTTGTAATGTAAGCAACTATAAATAAATCTGCAATTTCAGGCGCGGGATGGAGCAGTCTGGTAGCTCGTCGGGCTCATAACCCGAAGGTCGTCGGTTCAAATCCGGCTCCCGCAACCACTGAAATAAACAGTTATAGTAAAGCAACACGCCTAAAGCGTGTTTTTTTATGCCTAAAATTCAGTGAAATGGATAGCTCGTCGGTCTCAGCTCTCCATTAGCCAGCAAAGGTTGTCGGTTCAAATCCGGCTCCCGCAACCACTGAAATAAATTGTAAGAATGAATCGACACTCTATACGAGTGTTTTTTTATGCCTAAAATTCAGTGAAATGGGTAGCTCGTCGGTCTCAGCTCTCCATTAGCCAGCAAAGGTCGTCGGTTCGCTCCTTACAAACTCTGGCTCCCGCAACCACTGAAATAATATGTTTTATTAAATCGACACGCTAAAGCGTGTTTTTTTATGCCTGAGTTTAAATTTATTCACTCTATTTTTAGTATTCTTACTTACTGTTATTTTCTAATTCTACTTTTTGAAAGTGTTATTGCTGAATATTTAGTATGCTATGCACTAAACTCTTTAAAACTTTTTGTAATCAAAATTATGACTGAACTTTATCACTGGTTTGATTTAATAGGTGTGGCGGTATTTGCTATCTCAGGCACCTTGGTAGCCTATGAAAAGAAAATGGATGGCTTTGGTGTAGTTGTACTTGCAACTGTTACGGCTATTGGCGGCGGTACCGTTCGCGATGTGATACTCGACCAGCCCGTATTTTGGTTACACGACCAAAGCTACTTCTACGCTATTTTGGTGGCGGTTCTGGTTACTACACGACTGATCAATAAGCAAAAATCCATTCCATACTATGTATTGCAAACCGCTGATGCGTTTGGCTTAGCCTTTTTTGCGGTCATGGGAGCGCAAAAAGCGCAATTGGCTGGTATGCCAGATATGACGGTTGTGATTATGGCTGTAATAACCCCCTGTTTTGGTGGGCTTATTCGCGACGTGCTTGCCCGCGATATTCCAATGCTGCTTAAAGGTGAGCTGTATGCTATTACCTGTATTGCTGGCGGCATTGTCTATACATTAAGTATCAACCTATCGCTAACGGTGGAAGTGGCAATGATATTAAGTATGTTAATGACCTTATTGCTACGTTTTTCGGCGATTAAATGGAAGATTATATTACATGTTTTTAAATATCCTGACTAAACTGGGTTAATACAGCTGTTAACTAGGGCCTGTTGACCTTTGCGGATTAAAGTTTGTTCAAACTAGGGGCGATTTAATCGCGGCGCGAGGTTTGTAACCTAGTGGACTAAGTGAAAACCGAGCAACAAAGAGTAAATCGCCCCTAGGCAGAACCCTTCGGGCAGCGCCTGTTTGGCATTAATGCTGTGTTATCGCCTATTTATGGGGAGTAACCACACGACATAGGCTCTGCCTTGCCTAAATACCAAACAGACTGCTGCAAATTTAACCTTGAAAGGTCAGCAGACCCTAGGATAAGGAATGTCGTTAGCCCGTATATTTTCTCGCGCGCAGGTGGGGATCAACGCCCCTGAGGTGATGGTTGAAGTGCATTTAGGGAATGGTTTACCCGCCTTTCATATCGTCGGCTTACCTGAGGCGTCGGTTAAAGAGGCCAAGGATAGAGTACGTAGTGCTCTAGAAAACTCGCAATTTGGATTTCCCGATCAGCGTATTACCGTTAATTTAGCACCTGCCGATCTTCCTAAGGATGGAGGGCGATTTGACCTTGCGATTGCGGTAGGTATTTTGGTCGCATCGGGACAAATAGTTTGCCCTGATATTCACAAGTATGAATTTTACGGTGAGCTTGCACTTAATGGTGAAATACGTGCTGTAAATGCCATTTTGCCTTCAGTGCTTGGTGCTAAAGAGCAAAATCGTTGCTGTTTTCTGCCTCTTGAAAACGACAGTTTGGCCAGCCTTGTCAGTGGTGTAAAACGAAAAGCCGTCAGCTCTATTCAAGAGGTATGGGGAGACTTGCTCAATCAACAACCTTTACCGCTTAACATTGCCTACCCTGATTGCACCCAAGCGCCAGATTTTTTACTCGATTTAAGCGATGTAAAGGGCCAGCCTGGTGCAAAGCGTGTATTAGAAATTGCTGCTGCTGGTGGGCATAATCTACTATTTTTAGGTCCACCAGGAACCGGAAAATCAATGCTTGCACAACGAATGGCCAGCATAATGCCAACCATGTCTGATGATGAAGCCATTGATACTGCTGCTTTATATTCAATTATTGGCCACTCAATTGATTTAACCAATTGGCGTCAGCGACCGTTTCGTAACCCGCACCACACTTGTTCTGCAGTAGCGCTGGTGGGTGGCTCGTCTAACCCTAAATGACAATTACATCACTATAAAGTAATAATTAGACATCTTATTTAAAAAGTACATAGCTTGTAGTTATCAATTACATCGATATGATGTATTGAATAGTAATCTACACCTTTAATGAGTGATGTTTAATTTTATGTCTGTACGTACAATACCAAAGAATTATAGAAATCTGACAGGATTGGCAAATTCACAAAAAGCCAATGATGCATTTTTTGAATCCTCACTTGAGCGCGACTTTTTAACAATGATTGAGTTTGATAGCTGTATAGAAAGCTATGATGTTCAACCAGTTTGTATTTCATGGGTGGATTCAAATGGTAGAAAAAGAAAATACACCCCTGATGTATTGCTTAGTTACATATCGGGTCGTTCATCTTTCTCCAATAGCAATATAGTACTTTGCGAAATTAAATACCGCAGTGATATTCAAAAAAATTGGGAAGACCTTAAACCAAAATTTAAGGCCGCAATTCGTTATGCAAAAGAGCAAGGTTGGCGCTTCAAGCTGTTTACTGAAAATGAGATACGCACAACTTATATGGAAAATGCTCGATTTTTACAACCATATTTACGTGATGCACTCAATGAATCTCACGAGGAGTTAATATTTGGTGCACTTCATTCAATGAGAGAATGCAGTGTTGAACAATTGATTAAGTCTTTATTTAACGATAAATGGGCACAAGCTGAGATTCTACCTTCTTTATGGTGGCTCATTGCGGCAAAAAGAGTGAACTTGGATTTAAATTTACCTATCACTATGTCTTCACGTATCTGGATAGGGAGATAGATATGCCTAGAAAAGCGAGAAAAGAATTTACCTTGCAGCAAGGAAGTTCCGTTTATCATAATGATACGCACTATATTGTACTGCAAATTACTAATTTAGATTACGTATTAGCAGAAAATTTCCATACAAAGCAAATTGAAAAGCTCAGAATATCAGAGCTGTCTTTATCGCCCCCTTCACCAGAAGATAGACGCGTAAGTGTTATTGATGCTATCGAAGATGATGACTGGAAAGTAGCTCAGCAACGATTGGAAATTATTCAACCTTTGGTACATAAGCATGACCGGACTGTTGAAGAAGTAAAAAGTGTAGCTACAGAGCACGGCTACCATATAAATACAATTTATAAGTGGCTACGGTTATACGAAGCGGATTCATCTTTGATGATACTGTCCCCGAAAACAAGGAGTGACTCCGGTAGTAAAAAACTATCAAGTGAAGTAGAGAAAGTCATTGATGCATGTATTGAAAGCGAATATTTAAATAAGCAAAGGAAGTCAGTTGCAGCGGTACATCGCTTAGTCAAGCTAGAGTGTAGGAAAGCGACATTGACTATTCCTCATGTTAATACGGTAAGAAATCGTATCAAAAGCTTATCTGAGGATTTGAAAATACGTAAGCGCTGTAGTAAAGACCAAATTCATGATGCGCTTCATATGAGTATGGGGGAGTTCCCGCATGCTGACTACCCTTATGCTGTAATTCAAATTGACCACACACCTTTAGATATAATATTAGTAGATGATGTTTATCGATTACCTCTTGAGCGTCCTTGGGTAACAATGGCAATCGATGTATACAGCAGAATGGTAGCTGGTTTTTACATCTCTTTTGAAAAGCCAAGTGCCTTAGCTGTTGGTATGTGTCTTTCAAATGTGATCTTGCCGAAGGATAAGTTTCTTGCTGAATATGATATAGATGCGTCTTGGCCTTGTTGGGGAGTACCAAGAACTGTCCATGCCGATAATGCAAAAGAGTTTCGTGGAAATATGTTGAAAAAAGCATGCCAAGAATATGCTTTTTCTATTGAATGGCGCCCTGTTGGTAGGCCTCATTTTGGTGGGCACATTGAGCGTCTACTTGGTACATTTGCTAAAGAGATACACACTTTACCAGGAACAACATTTTCCAACACACAGCAGAGAAGAGGTTATGATTCAGATAAGCAATCAGCCTTAACGTTAAAAGAGTTTGAGCATTGGCTCACTGTTTTAATTACAAAATCTTATCATCACAAATTGCATTCAGGAATTAATACTACTCCATATCAAAAATTTGAAGAAGGAGTTTTAGGTACTAAAAACACGAAAGGTGTTGGTATGCCAAGAAAGATAGATGATGAAGAAACACTTAAGACCAATCTGCTTCCTTATGTTGAAAGAACCGTACAAGATTATGGCATTCGTATTGATGATATTTGTTATTACAGTGATGTCCTTCGAGTTTGGATCAATGCAACTGTTGAAGGTCGAAGTAAGTTAAAACGAAAATTCATTTGCCGTCGAGACCCTCGAGATATCAGTACAATATGGTTTTTTGACCCGCAGTTAAAGTGTTACTTCCCTATTCCATACAGAAACACAGCACATCCATCTATGACCATATGGGAGCTAAGGAAAGTACAGAAAAAATTAAAAGATGATGGGGCTGTTCATGTAAATGAAGAAATGATTTTTAGCGCATTAGAGACTATGAGGGAAATCGAGCAGGAAGCTGTTATTAAAACTAAAAAAAGTAGAAAAGCTGTTCAACGAAGAAAAAATGCTGAGAAAACCGCGATATCTTCACCTGAAGTTTATGAAAAAGCTCCTTTAACTAAAACAGAATTTATAAATGATGAAGATGACGATGATATACAGCCTTTTGATGAAATGTTAGAGGTGCGTCGTGATTGAACATACTAGCAATAATTCGTTTGATCACTTGAACGAAGATGTTCGCACTTTACTTGATAAGAGTAATGAAGAACGTATTGAATATATTTTGTCATCAAGATGGATTGGTTATTCTAAGGCGATTGATATATTGGGTAAACTTGAAGATTTACTCGTTTACCCTAAGAAGCATCGAATGCCATGTATGTTGATAGTAGGGGATAGTAACAGCGGTAAGACAATGATTGCGGAACGCTTTATTGACTTGCACCCAGCATACGAGCGTGAAGATAATGAAGGTATTGTTATACCAGCATTGTTTATTCAGTCCCCGCCTACGCCAAGCGAGTCACGACTGTATAGTAATATTTTATCTAAGCTATTTGCTCCTTTTAGGCCTTCAGACTCAGCAGAAAAAAAACACCATCAAGTAAAAACGATAATGGCTGCCTGTAATGTAAAAATGCTCATTATTGACGAAATTCATTCTTTACTTGCTGGCCCTTTAGATAAACAACGAGTCTTCTTAAGTGTTATTCGTAATTTAAGTAATGAATTAAAGATACCTATAGTTGGTCTAGGAACTAAGGATGCTTTAAGAGCTATTAAAACAGACCCTCAGCTTGATAACCGGTTTAAACCTTCATTATTACCAAGATGGGAAATGGATACCGATTTTCGTCGTTTACTGGCAAGCTTTGAACGTATGCTACCTTTAGCTAATTCGTCAAATCTAAAGAGTAAAGCTATTGCTCAGAAAGTGTATTTTATGAGTGAAGGCTTGCTTGGAGAGGTTTCAGACATACTCACTCAAGCGGCGATTTTTGCAATTAGAAGTGGGCTTGAAAGTATAACGCTAGAATTACTTGAAAAAATCGATTATGAGTCACCTAAAGAACGTAAGAAGAGTAATCGTTAATGACGTCTGCTTTTCCAGTGCATCCACAGCCTTTACCAGATGAGCTATTTTCGTCATGGGTTTATCGTGTTGCCAGAGCAAATGGGCAAAACGTATTTTCTTTTTGCTATTTGCTCATACCTGAAATGAGGAATACCTACTACAACCTCGATTATGTTGTTACAGAGCAGATTCTACAAAAGCTTTCCATGCCGTTACGTGTTACTTATTTTAGATCTAGAGAAACAACACTAGATAGCTATTCGGGTAAACTATTTGCTAGCTCAACTCCTAAAGCGAATCGAAAGGCTTGCATTCTACAAACCGGAAGTCAGAAAAATAATCACAGACGTTATTGTTTACAGTATTGCCCACTGTGCTTAGCGGAAGGTGAACCTTATTACAGGAAAGTTTGGCGAGTTTCATTTATAACGGTGTGCAGTCGTCACGCTTGTCAGTTGTATGATAGGTGCCCTAGATGTTCCAGCCCAATCAGACCACTTTTAAATGATGTAGGGCAGCCTCATAAAATGCCATTCCTAGGAGCTATTACTCAATGTTTTCATTGTGCTTTTGATTTAAAAAATACCGTTGCATGCATAGCAAAAACTGATGTCGTTAAAGATACTATTTTATATGAGCGCATATTACGTGAAGGCTTTATTAAATTAGAAGTTGGATCTAATTGGATATACTCATTTTCGTTTTTTCAAGTGTTGAGACACTTAATGAGGTTAGTTCTCAGGGAGGTCGTGAGGGACCAAGAAAAGGATAATATCCAAGACCCCGATATGCTTCCTCATAACTTGCGTTATCAGTGTATGAGTCTGCTTACAGGTGTTTTTAGTAACTGGCCAAGTCAATTTATGGCTTTTTGTATCAACAACAAATTAATCTACTCAGATTTTACTAATAATACAAATAAGAGACCTCTAATTCCCTATTGGTTAGAAAAAAATATCAGACAAAATTTGTATAGCCCAAATAGTCCTCCAAGTGAGCAGTCCGTTATTGCTGCTATTGATTACTTAATTGCACACGATAAACGGTTGAACGCCTCAGCTCTCAACCGCCTACTAGGCTATGAAGACTCTGGGGTCATTAAAAAAGTTTTAAAGAGCTATCAGAGGAATAAACTATTTCATTTACCATATATGAGGAAACCAGAATGAGTGATTGTGAAGAGGTTTTTGAAAATGATGCGCTATATCTCGAAGAGCGATTAAATTGCGAGTTTGCGTTGCTCCAAGAGTCAGACAGAGCAACGCTAATTGAATATGCCGAACGGTTTATTTATTTGCAGGTAAGAATTGAGCTGTTAACAAACCGACTTTCTAGCAATGATAAATATGTTATCAACGAATATTATAATAACCCTGTTGAAACTCAGGCTAAAGATGAGCCCGAAGAGTTCATAGCTAAACTAGCTGATTTAGTAAAAGTTGCAAAACAGCACTCTGAGCTATTAAGAGCGGATAAGATATCTATGAAAAAATTAGCTCGTGATGATCCTGGCGCATATGCAAAGGCTTTGTCTTATCGACGAATGAGCGCGAAAGAGGGAAAACCATTGGGTAAGTTTACTGAAAATATCTTATCCTCCTATATTTCTGGTGATAACAGAAGATTTGATCAAGATCACACTCAGTGGTTTGTACTTTGTGAATCAGGACAACTTGATAAACAAGATGCTAGAGTCAGTATTCCACTAAGTCAACTTACAATTGATGGCCACTTTTCAAAGTAAGCTCGAGCTAATCCATTATCTTGAAGCCTGTCTATGTACCAATGAACATTATTTTTTGCTCTTGTTATTGCAACGTAGCAAAGGCAGTTAGCTTCGTGATATTGGGCATTTTCAAAAGTGGTGCCTATTTCACACCATTCATACATAGCATTTTTTATTGGATTCCAAGTGTTTGGAGCTATATCCCCTAAGATAAATACAGATCGAGCCTCTAAACCTTTACTGGTGTGTATCGTTAGATCTTTAATTTCTCCTGATTTCTTTAGGGATTGAAACAATGAATCCCACTCTTTATGCCCTGTATCTTTCGCTAAGCTATGTCTTGTAAAAAGAACATACACAGGGTCTTCAGGAGTAGCTTTAACTCGATTGACTTCTCGTTGTAGTTCTTTACACAGCAAGTCGTAATCTAAAGTTTCACTACGACCTTTCGTCGTATATGGTCTTTTTATTGATAGATTGCACTCCATTGAAGCTAAATCTTCTCTGGCTGGAACTACAGAGTCTTCAGAACCAATATTAACTAGTGGTATCTTAGCTAGTTCAATTACCGGTTTTGCGCTTCTATAGTTAGCTTTAAGCGGTAGAATTGAAAAATAATCGGGTACTGGAAAGAAAGTGTCAGGCATTTTTATATATAGATATGAGCTACCTCGCCATACATAGATGGATTGATTGCTGTCTCCAACAAACATAAGAGAGCCTGATTTAGTTTTAGTTGTATATATGGCTTTTAAGTTATTGAGGAACTTTATAATATTAGGAGAAATATCTTGAAACTCATCAATCAAAAGATGCTTACACCATGATAAGCTTTCAGCATTACAAAGTTTTAATGCTGGGTGCTCAGAGTTTTGGAATGTATGAAATATTTGCTCAAATGAAATCAAATTCTCTTTTTCTAAAAGTTTTTCAAGTGCACCGTTAAAGGTTATGCATGCTTCCAAGAATACTTTATCGTGGTTTGGAACATAGCAAAGTAACCTTTCGCTTTCAGCTGAACTAAAGTCTGAAATAGATTTTCCTAACGAATAGATAAAGTCTGATAAAGATTTGAATTGACCATAAACTGGTATAAAGTCTTTTTCATTGGGCTTTTTGGCAAACTCTCCTACACAAGCATAAGAGAACTCTGGAGGGAACTCATCGAATTGTTTTTCACGTTCCAGTAGCCTCATTAAAGCTTCTTCTGAATCAACCCATATGTACTTACTATCTGCTTTATAGTATACAAATAACTTTCTAAAAAACAGCCAGCTAGACAGACTTCTTTTACTATCACAAAAATCATCGTATTTTTTTACCTTATCATAAATATTAATATCGGGACTTAGAAAAACACGAAGTTTTTGTTTTGGTAAATATATGTGATACTTCAAATTTGTGTTTTGCTTAGAATTTCCACAAGACCAATAATCATCTATTGGTGGATAGGTTTGTGCAATAGATCGATGTTTTTCCAAATCTATATTTAACCAATCGTGAAATAACTGTTTAGATAAACTTTTCTCTATTAAAGGGGTTGCCCGATAAAACGGATTTTTCTCTGGTGATTTTTGGTTAAAACACAGTTGTTTAATTGATGCACGGAATAAGTAGTCAATCTTTTGTTTGAATTTAGTGTCTTTGGTATAAAGGTATTCGTATATTCGCTGCATCAAATCTGACATGCGCGGGATTGTCGTGTCTTTTTTATAATTTTCTTTTAGCTCCTTCTCTGATAAGGCCCCTAAGTTCTCAATGTCTACTATTTCACCATCTTTATTTTCAAAAATTGGCGTCCAATTTCCTAAAATAATACGCTTCCCGTCACCAAACTCTTTATTTACTTTATATGCAAGCGCATGAAAGGTCCTTACAACATCACGAGCTTCTTTCTCGCCAAAGCTGGTTGGAACATTCGACAGCAACTGTACATTTTTAACAAGTTTTTCAATAAACTCACTCCGGGCCTCTTTAGTAAAGGTGGTCACTGTAATATTAGAAAAAGGAATATCATTTTCCAAGCGAAGAAAGGCAACCCTTGCAGCCAACATTGTGGATTTTCCAGAGCCAGCACCAGCCTGAATACAAGCTGCTGGATTTTCACAAAATAGCATAGCCAATTGCTCATCGTTGGGTCTGATGCCTAAAGTTTGCAGTTTTTCTAGAAATAAAGTCTGTTTGACTTTTGAAAAGCTAAAAAAACCTTTTTGTACAATAGGCTCCCTCAGTGGGAGTTTATCAAAAGGCGAGCGTATATTGCGTTCTTTACAAAATTGAATAATAAACTTGCGATATTGATCATGTAGACCAGTCAACTCTTCCGCATGCAGTTCTTTTTCTACGGAAATAGAGCTTTTTAACTCATTGAACATAATGGTTTTATTTTTATACTCATCTTCTAGAGCGTTTTTTTCTTTTGTGAGCTGGTCTATTTCAGTGGAATTACTTTTTAGAGTGTCGAGCTGACACTTGTTGCTCTTGATTAGCTCGGATATATTGTACTTATTGGCTAACTGTTGGTTTGTGAACCAAAAAACTGTGGCTTTCTTTTTGCTTTTGAGAAATGAAGCGATTTTGTTATAAAGTTTAAGCAAAGCTAAACTCCAAATTTTTTTCTATAATTGCTATTTGTCTATCAGCATAACTACCTTCATATATTGTGTTATTTGAAGGGTGCTTTATGGATAAGCTCTGACTTTGATTGTATGCAGCTATATGCTCCCATGTTCCTCGTGATTCACTGCAACGTTCAAGCAAAGTTGATAACTGATTTTCTGTGTATGAAGGTGCGTAATACGTGGTACTTAATAATAGTGATGTTGTATCTAGCTCAACCCATCCATCATTAACTTTGAAAACTCGTCTTTGTACTTCAATGAGTGTTATTTCATGGCCGGTATAAAGGGTTATTCGTGCAATTAATGCTTGCCTAAGACGATACTTTTCTCGGCCTTCTTGCCTAAATCCTTTATAGTAATTTATATATTGCCAAGTCGACTTTCGTCCTCCCTCAGTGAAAGTAACGGGAAACTGTGAAAATATCGAGTTACAGTCAGTAACTGCTCGATTAATACTTATGTATTCAATGTTTTTGACTCTTGGAAGATTTTCTATTTCATTAACTACTTGCTGAAAAAGGGTAAGGCGGCAAATTTTATGATCAAATATAAACCTGTTCTCTGACTCACTATCCGGCAGCCGAAAATCTACTGGAGCAGAAACTCCTTGGGTATCACCCTCACCAGTGTTACCTCCCTCAAGCCCACCCACAAAAGGTTGATAGGTTGTAGGCGAACTATCGTCTAAGTGAGCTTTTTGTCTTCTCTTGTCGATATACTTATTTGTTAAGTCGTTAAATATCGTACCTGCTCTCCCCTCAACTAAGAGCTCGTCAATATTATTTTTTGGTTCACTACTTGGTCGCATATCAACATCCCCTACCTCAGGCACTTTAGGTTTTGGCCTTCCTTGCAGGTGTGTGTCTTTGTTATTTTCTCCTTGAGTAGATGGGTTTAAAGGGTTTTCATCACCTGGATTATCTCGGAAATATTCAAGAGAACTAAAGGGGTAACTTGAATCACAACTTAAAATATCATAAACAATGAACACTTTTCGACCTGAAGCCAACGGGCACCATTTTCCATAAACGTCAAGAGTGGTTTCACCTTCAAATGGGAACTTTAATTTTGGGCTAACAGGACGGTTGTTTACACACTGGAGTGATAAGTTTTCGCTAAGTCCACGAATAGCTTTTGCCGCCACTTCATCAAATGCCAATCTTGCTACTTCTGGCGCAGCAATATCATGAGTCCACTTTTTTAATAAAATATAAGCATGCCCGTCATTCGTCAAATAAGATTGTGATGGGTCGTATATAGAATCGAATTGTAATCCAAATTTGAACAGTTGCTGAAAGACGTATTGAGATTTCGAAAAATAAGCTTGTAAAAGGATATAATGAGGGAATACTAATATTTTATCTTCATCTAGCTTAACAAATTCACAGTGTACTTTGGTAGCTTTTCCATGATACGGATGATGAGTAAATGGAAGTAAATTATCATCTAGCTTTCCCTTTGCGCCAGCTATCGAGGTGTAAGCCGATTCAGGGGTAATAGTGACCGAACTGAATTTTTCTCGCATTTTTTCTGTGTATTCTAACGGTACTCTTTTTCCATTATGCCAAACATCTCCTAACCTAATAACCCGAAGGTAGCTCACAGGGACTTGAATGACATTTGTTTGTTTTAGGTCCGTAGAGTATTTGTAATTCAAGCTACCAGGTGTGGGAAATTCGATGAATGGTGATAAGTATATATCAACCAGTGGCTCACTACGGCGTTTCCCCGAATCATCCTCGTAACTAAGATAGCCAAACCAATCGACTCTCCAATATTTGTCGTCGAAATTTGTTAATGAATTAATACTAAACTCAGAAATAATAATATCCTTAGCTACATAAATTTAATGCGCAAGCCACCAAAACAAAACATTATAGTGATGTAATTCTACATTAATTACTAGTTATTTTATTTTGCTAGTTAAATAGGGTTATTTTCTTGATTGTAGTCTTGGTAGCTAAGGTGAAAAAAGGCTCCATAGATTTTTTCTCGTAAGTAAGCATAACGAAGCTCAAAATTTACGTGTATGTATGGTTTGAGGAACGCTATCCATAATTATCCACGAGTTACTATAATGCGGCGTTCGCTAGCAAATATTATGATTGAAAAAGGTGATACTTTTGCCCTTGATATATGTTTAAATAATCGCCATATATTAACTTTATATTAAGTTGCGGGTGAGTTCATAACGAATGGGACAGTGTAAAGCTTCAACAAAAAAAGGTCATAAATGCTCTAACTTGGCTATAAATGGAAGCAATTATTGTTACTCACACAAAGAATCACTAGATTCCTCTCCAATCATTAGCTCGGTCATTGGTGGGTTACTCGGTAATATGTTATTTCCTGGGATTGGAGGCATTATTTTCGGTAGTGCAACAGGAGCATTAATAAACAAAATAGGGGAAAAGAATGTGATTATAAAGAAAAAAGTTTTTGTTAGTTTTGATTTTGATAATGACAAAGTGCTGAAAGGCTTTGTGATAGGTCAATCGAAACTGGAGCAATCACCATTTATGGTTATCGACCATAGTTTAAAAGAAGCGGCGCCAGAGGCAAACTGGAAAGACAAAGCTCGTGCAGCCATCAGAAGATCAGATATCGTTATGGTTATTGTTGGGCCTGAAACCTATAGAGCCCCAGGTGTGCTTGCCGAGATCGCAATGGCAAGACAAGAGGGAAAGCCAGTAATTCAACTAATTGGTTACCGTAATGGAGAGTATAGAGCTGTTGAAAATGCAGGGAGATTATATCGCTGGACATGGGAAAACTTGAGAAAGTTATTAGCTTAACGAAGTCCATACATCTAATCGGATAATAAACTTATAATAATTAAGGCACATAACATAAATGGCATATTTTACAAAACAAGAAGCAAGAAGGGCTGCTCAAGCTTCTGTAAATCGAAGCAGCAGAGCATTTAATGCTAAAGGCAGATTAACTGAATCATTTGAGTCATCAAGCTCCAACACTCGTTTTGATGTATTCCTTTCTCACTCAATAGATGATGCCGAGTTGGTTCTTGGAGTAAAAGAGTTACTTGAAGAAGAAGGGCTCACTGTTTATGTGGATTGGGATACAGATAAACATCTATCGAGAGATAAGGTAAACAAGGAAACTGCAGAACTTTTACGAGTTAGGTTGCGCCAGTCTAAGAGTCTAATCTATATAGCGACAGATAACTCTTCAAACTCAAAGTGGATGCCGTGGGAGTTAGGTTTTTTTGATGGGTATAGGCCTGATGGTGTAGCGATACTACCATTACTTGATTTTGAGACTGAAACATTTGTAGGGCAAGAGTACCTTTCACTGTACCCTACTGTTACTAAAGGACAATATACTGACGGTTCGAAGGATATTTTTGTAAAAAAATATGGGGCTTGGAAACACCTTAAAGGCTTTGGTCAGGGAAGTATGGATTGGCGAGGGTACTAGAGGGTATAACTTTATGAACACGGCTCAGTTAAAATTATGTCTCATTATAAAAGGAACTTAGAACCCAATGACGTTTAGTAATGAAGTAGAATCATTTATTAAAGATTATGTAAAAAAATTACATGAAGGGACAGCATCAGTATTCGCAGGTGCCGGCCTCTCTATTCCAGCAGGCTTTGTTAATTGGCCTGATTTATTACGAGATATAGCTCATGAGCTAGGGTTAAATATTGATATTGAAACAGATCTCGTATCAATTGCGCAGTATCACGTTAATGAAAATGGGACTCGAGATAGATTAAGTCAAAAAATTGTTGATGAGTTTGTCGAAGATACTGAGGAAACAGAAAACCATCGAATACTGGCTCGTTTACCTATTACGTCTATTTGGACTACTAATTACGACTCTATAATTGAAGATACGTTTATCAAAGAAGGGAAAGTCCCAGATATAAAGCATAGCGCTAAGCAGCTCTTAACGAGTAGAACTAAAAGAGATTTAGTCTTATACAAAATGCATGGCGATGCTTTGCACTCTACGGATGCAATTTTGACAAAGGAGCAATATGAAAAGTATCACCAAACACATGAACCATTTATTAATGCACTAACTGGAGAGCTTACAACGAGAACATTTTTATTTCTTGGTTTTAGTTTTACAGATCCAAATCTAGATTATGTGTTGAGCCGTTTAAATATTAGATTTTCACAAGACAAAAAACAGCATTATTGCATAACAAAAAAACCAACGTTAGGGGATAAAGCCAACCCTGATCAGGCTACTTATGATTATAACTTAAGAAAACAAGCGCTCATAATAAATGATTTGAAGAGATATGGTATTAAAACCTTACTTGTATCAGACTTCTCTGAAATAACAGATATCCTTGGAGAAATTGAAAGGCGTTTTAAAAAGCGCACAGTCTTTATATCAGGAAGCGCTGAGGTTTATAGTCCTTTCGAACGTCAGGAAGCTATTGATTTTATTCATCAGCTATCAAAGGGATTGATAGAAAGTGACTTGAGAGTTGTTAATGGATTTGGATGGGGTGTTGGTAGCTCTGTCATCAATGGAGCATTAGAAGCTATATATTCTAGGCCTATGAAATATTCAGAGTCGCAACTCGTGCTACGGCCTTTTCCTCAATTTCAAACAGGTAATACAGAGCTAAAGCAATTATGGGAAGATTATAGACAAAAGATGATTTCATTATGCGGTATTTCAATATTTATTTTTGGGAATAAAAAGCAAAATGATGAAATTGTGGAAGCAAATGGAGTAATAAGAGAGTTTGAGATATCACATGAATTAGGAAATATTTGCATACCAATTGCAGCAACTGAATTTGCAGCAAAATCCATTTATGAGCGTATTATGCCTCAACTTGATGAATATTACCCGAAACCGGAGTTAGCTAAAAAATATTTGAATATATTGGCTGATGACAAAATTAAATTGTTAGATAAAGTTCCTAAAGTAATAGAGTTTATAAATAGGTTAAGTAAGTAATAATACTTCTAT
>NZ_JASDDF010000051.1:0-25330 GCF_030407535.1 Pseudoalteromonas sp. APC 3224
TTGCTTTATATTGTTAAAGAACGTTGCGACGTTGTCGCTAGGGATGCGTATAATACATCCTTTATTTTTCGAGTCAACACTTAATTTTAAACTTTCTTACGATGATTTAAACTCAAGTTTTATTTAACTCTCTGAGTAGTCGTGCCTCGCTATGCGTTGGCGTTCCCCGTCTCAGTGGGGTCGCATTATAGGGAGATCCGAAAACAGATCAACCTTTTTTTTAGATCTTTTTACTGTTTGCTCAACTTTCAAGCAAATACTATTGAAATGGTATGGAAAGAGCTTACTTTAGGTCGTTTTTTGCACTCTTATTAACTATTTACTATAAATTTCATTGCTATGTTCAATTAAGACGTTAAGATAGCAAGTTCACAATGTTAAATTAATGTTTATTTCCTGTTTATTGGTAGATCAAAATGAAATTACCCGATCAAAAATCTTTTATCTTTGCAGTTATTCTTGCTGTTGTTGGTTTTGTTATCGTTAAGTTTGCACTTGCAAGCCTAGCATTAGACCCTGCACTACTATTTGGTGCTGGTTTATTAATTGGTGGACTTGTCATTGCTGCAATGTCATCAGTAAATGCAGAAGAAGCCGAAGTAAAAACAAAAACACTTTATGTTGGCAATCTTCCTTATCGCGCAAATGAAGGCGTTGTACGTGCTTTGTTCGAAGAGCAAGGCAAGGTATTTAATGTTCGTTTATTGAAAGATAAGAATACTGGCAAGCGTCGCGGCTTTGGTTTTGTTGAAATGGCTCAAGCTGATGCGGATAACGCAATTGCTAAGTTAAATGATAGTGAGTTCCAACAACGTACTTTAAAAGTACGTGAAGCAAAACAAAAACAAGAAGATGATTCTAACTCTTACCGTTCAGAGTCGGATCAAACAGTGTAACTTGCTTAACGGCTAGTTTATCACTACATATATCAGCCGTTGCATAATACCGCAGCGGCTTTTTTATGCCTGCTTGATCATCGCTTAAATTCAGTAAAGATCTAACTCGCTTAGCAATAGCCGCACCAGAATCTAACAACTCTATATGTGCTTTAAAGTAATCACTAATTGGTTTAGCAAGAATAGGAAAGTGAGTACAGCCTAATACCAGCACATCGATATCTTTATTAATATTTAATCGGTTTAACTCAGCGTGCAGCTTTTCTATATCTAAGTATTGGGTAAAAAAGAATGTTTCTGCCAGGGTGACCAATTCAACACTACTATATAAGCTTGTAGTTATAAGTGAGGCATGCTCTTTAATCAGTGTATCCGTATATGAACTTGCTACTGTAGCAGGGGTTGCCAATAATCCAATATGCTTTGATTGTGTTATTTGTGCTGCGGGCTTAATCGCAGGTACAACCCCTACAATTGGAATATCTGTTATTTGACGTACCGCACTTAATGCAGATGTTGAGGCGGTATTGCAGGCTATAACAATTAAGTCGACATTGAGCGACTCATTTTTGATAAATTGGATTAGTCCACATAAGCGACTAATTATAGTCTGCTGCGACTGTGCACCATAAGGCAATAATGCATTATCCATGAAGTAACTATATTGAGCGTGAGGAATGCTTTGCTGAATATGCTCAAGTACTGTGGTTCCACCTATACCTGAATCAAATACCATGATGTGCGCTGACAAACTACCATTCCTACTCTTTACTTAGAACGGCAGTTTGCCATGAGGCTTTTATAAAAGAAAGTAGTTTTACTCAGCGTCTAGTTTTGCAGTAGCTGTGTTTAATCTATCTAAGTTTTCAAACATGGTGTTAGTGTAATCAACCAGTTTATCTATTTCTTGTTGATCTTGATTTAGCCATTGAATGATACCTGATAGCTGGCTTTCTAATCCTAGTGCTTGCGCTTTAGAGTAAGCCGATTTTAGATCATCATTAAAAGGCGCGACGGTTTCGGCAATGGCCTTTTCTGATGTTGGCTTAATTTGTTCATACTCTTTAATAGCTGCCACAGTTTTGCTTTGACGTAAGTCCATTGAAAATGCCACCAGCTGTTCATTTCCTAAGCTGAGTTCTTGGGCTTGTTCAAATGCTTTATCTAAGTCACCACTGAAAAAGGTTTTACTTACATCTTGTAACTCTGCCATTAAATCATTTATAGCTTGCTGTTCGTCTTCATTAAGCTCTCCATTTACTGACATAGAAAATGACAACTCACGAGACTCAGAAAATTGCGTACTAAATGCTTGTGAGCTTTCAGTTTGCTGATAGCGACTAGATGACTGGGATTGGTAAGCGTCTGCAAAACTAATACTCACCTCATCACCTTCTGCGGTGGTAAAAGTATAATCAGCGCTGTTACTAAGGTTCACATATTGCGATTGACTAACCGTTACGCTTGCTGGCTGAGGATTAAATAAGTTCTGCTCAAATTTATCAAGGCCATTAAAGATGCCCTCTTTTGATTTATCAATACCCTCTTCAAGCTCTTGATTAAATACGCCCATACCTTTTAATTCATCGACAGCTTCATCAACACCTGTTTGCACACCTTTACGTGCCTGGTTGAGTATATCTTGTAGCTTGTCATCATCGGCACCATTGGCTTTGGCTTTTTTTACTGAGCTGGTCACAAAGTCTAAAACATTTTTGACTACTTCATTAAAATCAAACAATGGTTTGTCTTTTTTCGCTTCAGCAACCGGCAAGCCTAATTCTTTTGCCATTTTGTCACCCAATACGGCAGCAGCCAATTCTTTTCCGCGTTGCTGATAGCTCGTTGGTGGAGAGTCTATTTTAGGCTGTGGCATTGCTTGTTTAGTATTGTATTTATTGGCATTGCTGTTTGGAACAAAACTAAAGTTACCTATTTTCATGAGAAGACTCCTATTTAGACATACTCTTATATCGGCCAAGTAAGCCTATACTGTAGTAAAATGCTTAAAAAAAGCTCACTATATTTGATCAAAACTAGACAAATACGCTTCGCTCCCTACAATAGCGCCGATAAACAGATCCCAACGATAAGGTTATACCGTTAATGGCAGTTATAAATATAGATACCACGCAGTACGATGCACAATTAAATGAAAAAGAGCAGCGTATTACAGAGCAGTTTCAACGTTTCGGTGTAAAACAGTTAGAAGTATTTAGCTCTGAGCCTATTAACTACCGTCAACGTGCAGAATTTAGAGTATGGCACGATGGTGACGATCTGTTTCACATTATGTTTGATCAACAAACGAAAGATAAAATACGTGTTGATACCTTTGACCCTGCAGCTCCTTTAGTAGGTGAAGTTATGCAGGTAATGATTGATAACTTAAAAGGCTGCGAAGTACTGCGTCGTAAATTATTCCAAATAGATTATTTATCGACCCTCAGCGGTGAAATTTTAGTGAGCTTGCTTTATCACAAGCCACTTGATGAAAACTGGTTAACTGAGATTAATGCCTTAAAGGAAAAGCTAAGTAGCCAGTACAAAATTGACTTTATTGGCCGTGCACGTAAGCAAAAAGAAAAATTAGGCGATGACTTTGTTACTGAGCGTTTAATGGTAAATGGCCAAGAGCTAATCTATCAACAGGTAGAAAATAGCTTTACTCAGCCTAATGCGAAGGTGAATATTAAAATGTTAGAGTGGGCACAAGAGCTATGTAAACCACTAAACAATGATTTACTAGAGCTGTATTGTGGTAACGGAAACTTTTCAATTGCACTTGCGGGCTCATTTAATAAAGTGCTGGCAACAGAAATATCAAAATCGTCTGTGCATTCAGCGCAATATAATATTGCTCAAAACAAAGTAACTAACTTAGATATTATTCGCATGTCGAGCGAAGAGTTTACTCAGGCAATGAAAGGCGAGCGTACTTTCTCTCGCTTAGATGGTATTGACCTTCGTAGTTACAACTGCCAAACCATTCTAGTCGACCCACCTCGTGCTGGCATGGATACCCTAACGTGTGATTTAGTGGCTAACTATGAGAATATTATTTATATATCATGTAACCCAGATACGTTAGAGCGTGATCTTGATCACTTATGCCAAACCCATGAGGTTAAGCGCTTTGCAATATTTGATCAGTTCCCTTACACACACCATATTGAATCTGGTGTATTTTTACAGAAAAAATAAAATCCAATACTATAATGCCAGCGCCTTGATAAGTGCTGGTATTTGCTCTTCACTAAATACTTTAACTTGATGCTTTACCAATAACTTAGCGGTCAGCCCCATGCCTTTTACTTTCACCCCACTATGGCTTCCATCATAAATTGTATTACGGCCACACGAAGGACTAGACTCTTTTAGTAAAGCAAAGCGAATATTATGCTTATTACAAAGGGCTAATGCTTTATTAGCGCCAGCTTCAAATGCACTTGTTACATCCTCGGCAGTATTTGTAATAACTCGATTTTGCTTTATCTCAGCGGGCGCTCTAGGCACGAGTAAGCCACCAGCAATCTCAGGACAAAATACGATTAATCTATTTTGCTTTTGCCACAAATTAAGTTGAGGGTGCAATATTGTTTGGCCTTTACCATCATAACGAACTGGCAAACCTAACAAACAACTTGAGATTAAAATTTTTTCCATAATGAATTTTCTTCTCCAAATAAAAAAGCTCCTTTCGGAGCTTTTTTATTTCACTAAACTAATTATTTATTTGCTAAGTAGTTAATAAGTGCGCTTACATCTTCTGGCGATGAAATACCTGACTCGCCACCTAAGTTAAGCTTATATTTACCATTAACAATAAATGTTGGAACGCCACGCAGTGCCCCTTTTCCTTTAAAGTAATCTTGGTCGCGCTTCATTTTAGAGCTCAGTGTACGTACCGAGAAGCTTTCAAATAATTTATCAAATTTGTCGCCATCTACACCTTGCGCTAAAAATACATCTTTTACATCTGCAAGCTCATTAAAACGAGCACGCTTTGCGTGAATGTGGTCAAACATCGCTGAAATAATTTTATCTTTTTGCGGTAGTACTTCAGCAGTAGCTAGTGCTTGGCTGATCATGGCTTGATGTTCTGGGTCACGAACGCCCACGAAATCCACATGGCTTTTCTTGAACTTTACGTTTTTGTCTAGCTTAGGTTTGATCTCAGCAAGCAGTGGCTCCATGTTATTACATGCAGGGCAGTAAAAAGAGAAAAACTCTTTTACTTCTGGCTTTCTGGTTGCACGATCAGAGACGACATCATAATGTACGCCCTCTTCGTAAGTGGCAGCAAAACTGGTTGCAGCTAAAGGGAGTAATACAGCAAGCAACCCTGCTTTAACTAATTTGATCATTATTATGGTGCTCCAAAAATTATAGTTTTAGTAAAAAGCTAATTAACTCATCAAGTTCTTGTTGGCTCTTGATTGTATTAATATTGATTTTATATTTGTCATTTACGATAAATGTAGGTACGCCAGTTAATGCGCCAAGCTCAGAATATTTATTCTGCTTATCTTGCATGGCACGTTCAGCTGCTATGATAGGCAAACTAGCAATATCGTTATCAAATGTGCTGTTATCAATTGCGTTAAGCTCTAATAACTTCTTAACGTCTTTAATTTCTGTTAATGGTGCACGCTGAATATGGATGCTTTTAAAAATTTGCGCTGTTACTGCTTCGGCTTGACCATGTTTTTTTGCAATTAAGTAAGCAAAGCTCAGGTTACTTTGCGCTTGTGGTGAAACGCCCCCTAAAAAGTTAACATGATTTTTTACAAACTCAGCCCCTTCAGGTAAGTTTTCTGCAATCCCTTTTGCTACCGGCTCAAACTTAAAACAGTGCGGGCAATAGAAAGAGAAGAATTCGGTTACGTTTGGCGTTTTACTCTTTTCAACGTCAATCACAGTATATTGATTACCTGCTTCAAAGTTGGCAGCTAGTGCTGCGAAAGGTAAACATAGGATCAGTAAACTTAGTTTTAATTTTTTAAACATGAATATCTCGTTATACTTCTTTTTTAAATAAAAATATTATGGCAATAATTTTAACGGGGCTTCTTGCAAAGCTGCAAGCTGTTCTTTAAGCGCTAAAATTTGTTGCTCCCAGTATTTGTCATCTGCAAACCATGAAAAGTTCCGTACAAAAGCTGGATCGCTCCAACGTTTTGCAACCCAACCCATGTAATGAATCATACGCATGGCGCGAAGCGGTTCGATCAGCTTCAGTTGTGAGTGATCAAAATCACAAAACTCTTCATACGCATTCACTAAAGTGTCTAACTGTAACAGCTGTGTTTGTCGATCGCCACTGAGCATCATCCATAAATCTTGAATTGCAGGTCCTTGGCGGCTATCGTCTAAATCAACAAACATCAGCGCATCCCCAGCCCATAAAATATTACCAGCATGGCAGTCTCCGTGTAAGCGAATACTGTCTACATTTTTATATTGCAGCTGCGCTTGGGCAATAACTAAATCTAAAATAGTGTAAAAGGAAGTCTCTAGTCCCATAGGGACTAAATTACTTTTTTGTAAATGAACTTTAGCTGTATGCAGGTATTCATCGCAGCTAACAGTTGGTCTTTGGGTAAAGGGCTGCGTTTTCGCTACTTGGTGCATGCGACCAATTAAACGCCCTAGTACGTCAAGCTGATCTAAATTATCGACTTCAAATAAACGCCCGCCTACACTTGGGAATAAAGTAAATAAATACCCTTGGTGTTCAAATAAGCTTTGCCCATTATGCTTTATTGGCGCAACGACCGGTACTTCTGCGGCTGCCAGTTCAAAAGCAAAATCATGTTCCTCTTGAATTTGTGCTTTGCTCCAGCGCTCAGGCCGATAAAACTTAACAACGTAACGTTTTCCACCCTCAGCTACAAATTGATACACTCGATTTTCGTAGCTATTTAGCGCTAGCAACCCTGACTCAGCGTAAATATCAACGCTTTCGATGGCATCCAAAATAAGATCTGGGGTTAAGTCAATAAAGCTAAATTTACTCATATACTTCTTATATAAAAGAAAAGCGGGAATATCCCGCTTTTTTGTTAATATCAGTGTTCGTCTTTTAATACAGACTCTTTATCGCGCTTTAAAAAAGTTACTTTGCTGCGATATTTGGTTATCGGGTTCGTTTATTGGCGACAGTACAAAGTTAAACTCGGTCATTGGCGCTTTTAAATCATAAGGGTCCATTACTAATGATAACGGCACATTATGCGATTCACCAGCGTTCACCGTAAAGGTGGTATCACCTATGTATTTATAGTTATCTAACCCTTTAACATCAATAGAGAATGTTTGCTCGTACTGTGCCTTATTAATCACTTTTAAGGTGTAGGTGTTTTCAACTAAGCCATTAAAGTCGACACGATACAACTGATTGCGATCACGGATAATATCAAAGTCCATAGGTTTACGCATAGCTATATTGGCTACCAACGCACCGGTAAGTAAGACTAAAATAATACTGTAACCAATCAGCTTAGGACGCAGCGGATGAGTTTTATTCTCTGGGGTTTCTAAGTTACGCTCAGTGGTATAAGAGATAAGCCCTCGAGGATAATTCATTTTGTCCATTACGCCGTCACAGGCGTCAATACACGCGCCACAGTTTATACACTCGTATTGCAGACCATTACGAATATCAATCCCAGTTGGGCAAACTTGCACACACAAGTTACAGTCAATACAATCACCTAACCCCAGCTCTTTTGGGTCTTGTTTACGCGAACGTGGCCCGCGGTTTTCACCACGCGCTTCATCGTAGCTTACAGTAAAGGTATCTTTATCAAACATTGCTGACTGAAAACGTGAGTATGGGCATATATGTAAACACATAATTTCGCGCATCCAACCCGCGTTACCATAAGTACAAATAGTAAATACAATAATACTAACTAAGGCATAACCGCCTACATTAAAGGTAACAAATTCAGGGAGTAGTTCGCGAATAGGCGTAAAGTAACCAACAAAGGTTAACGCGGTATATAGAGAAAATAGCACCCAACTAGTGTGCTTTGCGGTTTTTCGCCAGAATTTATCAAAATCCATTGGCCGCTGATCTAACTTTTTACGTTGATTAGCACTGCCCTCAAATTTTTCTTCAAACCAAATAAAAATAAAGGTCCATACTGTTTGCGGACAGGTATAGCCACACCATACTCGGCCATAAAAAGTAGTCACTAAAAATAGAGCAAACGCCGCAAGCATAAAAATAAATGCAAGAATAGTGAAGTCTTGTGGCCATAGGGTTAAACCAAAAATATTAAACTTTTGCTCCATTAGCTCAAACAAAACAGCTTGCTGGCCATTAAAGTTGATCCAAGGCAATAACATAAACGCTAGCATGCCTAAAAAGCCAATGCGTTGTCTTAGTAATTGATGAAGCCCAGTAACCGCACGTACATAAATACGATTGCGAGGATTAAATCTATCTTCTTGACGGCTCAGATCAGGTTTTTGGATCTTAACCTCTGTTGGTATGTTTTTTACTTTAATTTGCTTATCCATTGAAGTTCCTCAACGCCGCTAGGAAATAAAAATTCAGCAATCTTTTTGTACTTTTCGCCTAAGTGTAGCAACTTGCATGCTAAACATAATACGCTTTAAGTCGCACTTGTGTACTTTCAGATATTTCAGAAATATCTAACTACTGCCCCTTATTATACGCATATTAGCTAAAATTACTGACTAGATTGCTAATAATTTATTCAATTTGTGACTTGCTTTTAAGGTGTATTTTATTACACTTGCCGGCTACTAAAGTGTTGTTTGGATCAAGGTTTGTATATTTATGAAGAAATTTTTTATACTAGTGGTTGTGATCCTAGCATTTTTTACCGTTGATCATCCTTTGGTAAAAGAGCCGCGCGAACGGTTGCTCGGTGATGGTATCGGTTTGTTAAGCAGCTCAACTAAAGTAGATCGCTTTCCTGTAGCAACCATGACGAGAAATAAAGTGAATCAACAGTTAGCACTTTCTCGTTCTGAGCAAGACTATGTTGCTAAAACATTTACTACGGATGAATCAGTCAAGTTATTTGAACTACGCTATTGTCGCCAAGGTGATCTAAACCTCTATTTTTACGAAGAACGATTACTTACTGTATGTCGTATTATCAAAGAGTCATTAGCGCAAGCGAGAGTAAAGTAATGGATTTTTCTGGATTAAATAAAAAAGCAAGTAACTCATTTCATAAACATCGCACCATGCTTAAGCAATTGGCACAGGGTAAAACGTTAAAATGCGAACATTGTAATGGCGTATTAACCCTTAACTTAGCCACCAGCGAACCCGGTAAGGGAGTAATACAGTGCAAACAAGGTTGCACTGATATTGAATTAGAAATTGGCGGTTAGGTGTTAAGAATAACGATTGAGCGCTAGAAAACTTACTCTTCCCACCCTTCATCAGTATATAAACCACTGTTAAGCGCAACAATTTCGATAAGTTCAGCAAAACCTAACGCAAAGTCGCCCATTAGCTCGTACTGCTGCTCACATAAGTGCAATTCATCAATATTATTTTGTTGTGCAATTTGCACAATGACTGGTTTATCGAGTGCAAAAAAACTGAGCGTAGCCTGTGCGCTTTCAAGCGCTTGCTTGTATTGAATGTCTAGTTGCTCACTTGCTAATAACTTATGGGTATACGCTTGGCTTGCGGTTAAAAAACCCGCTGACCACTGCTGGCAAAAGTCATATTCAAACTCAGCGGGTAACTTATAACCCAGCTCAAATACTTGCTCACTCACTTGATGATGTAACGCCATAAATAAAAACAATATGTCTTCATCAAGGTCGTTTGCTGTATCAGGGAGAATGTTTTCTAACCATTGGTGAACTTCTAGCGGCTCAGGTGAACATATAACGCCAAATAAATAACCTTGGCTTTGGGTAAGGCTCATTGCGCCTGATTGGGTATTTAAAAACTCGCTGAGCAGCTTGGCATGCTGCTCAGTAAACTGAGGTATTTGCATTAAAACTCTTTATATAAAATATTAAAATTTAAGTGGGTAACGACCTTGGTTATCTGGTCTGCCTAAAAACTTCACCGCGTCATGAACTTCTTTGGGTAAAGTTAGATCAGGTTTAACATATCCCGCAACTTTAAAGTCAAAATTAGCCTTTAGTGTAGCATCTGCCTCAAGCCCTAATCTATTGTCTGGCTCGATGAGTATAGCAACATCGCCCGACTTACAACTTAATTTGCCACTGAGATCACCAATATTGAACCAACCAGTTAAACCTTGTACGTCAATATCAGGGCTGGCTATTTCACCTTGGAGTGATTGACAATATGGCGCTCCAGAAACGTATTCATCAAGCTCTAAGATTACACGTCCTTTAGCAGTAACTGGTAACGGTAAGTCAATTCGCTGCATTGCTCGCTCAACCGTTGAACGCACTACAGTATCAGTTATTTTAAGCTCATCATCTGCTAGTGAATAACTAATATCTGCATAGCCCGATATGTCACTGCGTTCGCGAGGATTACCAAAGCGTAAGTTAGTATTCACTTGAGCTTTAAATAACGCCCAGCCAGATATATCCCAGCGTACATTATTTAATTGCTCACCTTCAAAGCGCAGCTGCATAACTTGTCCCTGCCACAACGTGCCAGCAGTTTGTCCTATTTCTAGCTGCGGTGGAAAATACGGTTTAGCTAAATTTACAGCAACCGCAGCCGGTAATTTAATAACGCTAAAAACAATAAAGCTCATTAAAAAAACGATGGATAATATTATTATTTTTTTCATTAACTACTTCTCTAATACTAAACGGCTTACGCGTACATAACCGGATTTATCATCTTGGCTTAAATCTAGATTTTCTACGCTTAAACCATGCTGATTAACGAGCTCGTCAATCCATTGGATTAATAGATTAAACTCTACTGAGTCGAGCGTTAAACGAAGTGAGTTATCATTAGGCTGCATTTTACTAATATTAATGCTGTAACGGCCGCGCGTATTATTAACTATTTGGCTGAGATTTTGATTACTCACAGCTTGCGTTTTACCCGCGGCTTTGAGCTTAACAATACTCTCGTCTACCCAGGCTAACAATTCTTGCTGTTTTATTTGTGATTGCTGTGCCCGCTCTATCGCAGTATTTAAAGGCCTAAAAACCCCCATCACCAAAACAAAAATGATAAATACACCGCCTGCAACCATAATTAGTTGTTGCTCTTGCTCTTTTAATGAACGCCAATATTGCATGAACTGCTGCTTCATTGTGCACCTCGCAGTCTGATTTCGCCGACGATAAAATCGCCATCATTATTTAACGAGCCCTGCTCAACAGTAACCCCTTGCTGCTCGAGAATGGCTTTAACCTTACCAAAAGTTTGAAAGTCTTTACCACGCGCTCGAATGCGCAATTCATTACGGCGTTTGTCAAAGCGTAATGTTTGTGGCGTAAACTCATTCACTTGCGAAAACACGCTAACCAATTTACTGGTTAAATCTAAAAAGCCAGCATCGCTAACACCTTGTACTTTATTCAATGCACCCTGTATTTGATTTTTAATTAAATGAGGTCGCACCCGCGTGCCAGGAAAGGCTTTTTGATATCGCTCTACTACTTGCGATTTAGCTACTTCTAGCTGCGAATTAAGCTGATGCAATTCAACCGCTTTAATAGTCACACTTGATACCAAGGCAACCACACTAATAATGGCAGCACTTTTCCAGTAACCCCACCATAACGCAGTTTTCTTTTTAAGGGTGTAAGGTCCTTGACGCAAATTAAACTTAAGTTTATCAAGTTGTTTAGCAAATAATGCTAACGGTAACTCATAGTCACTTGTTTGCGGATATAAGTTAAGTGCTTCTGGAAACTGATCAGCGGGGCTGTAATGCTTGATATCAGGATTGCCTAATGCTACTAAATACTCTTTTAGCCAACTGCTTTCAACCGCGCTAATGTGCCAGTCACCTTGTTTAAAGAGCCACTGCTTATTAAGTTCGATGGCAGTAACACATGACTCTTCAGCGCTTGGCAATAGTAATGCATCCGGTACTATTTGATACGGAGTGAGTTGATGTTGTTCAAATACTTCTAACCAGTGCTCAAACCAATCACGGTTCGTTAGCGCAATCTTAATTGCATGCTGCTCATCAACCATAGTTGGCTCCCCAAGCGCGATATAAACGTCGTCTATATCACAGGCAAGATCTTCTTCGAGCATATAGGGCAATGCTTGCTCTAATTTACGGCTCCACTTTGTTGGCAGTGTCACCGTTTTTAATTGCACCTGGTCACATGGTAAAAGTACCACAAGTTCTCGGGTTAATGCTTTTTCAGTTAGTTCACTTAACTGATTGGCATTTTGTAGCTCGCCACTGGCTATTATTTCTTGTTCTTGTAGTGAGTATATTAACCAGTTAAGTAAATCTTGCTCGGTTTGACCCGTGCGGATCAACAGTATCTCTGTCACTGTACGCCTCCAAATTTTCGCGCCAGTATCGTTACCTCGCCATTGCTGGCATACAGTAATGTGGTCATCGAAAAACGCAAATCAACAAATTTTGCCTGCGTTTGTAATTTAAAATATTCACTTTTTAAACTAAAAAGTTTTTCTACTGCTTTGATATTTTTGCCGCCTTGTTGTTTAACAGACTCAAAAAACTCTTCAATATTATCAAAGCCATTTTCAGGTCGCGCTGCAATTACCGCTTGAGCACCCGAAACACTCAGTTCGTCTATTAGGCCACTGAACAATAAAGCTTGCTCTTCAGTGACCGTATTAACATTAATTGAAAGTAACGTACTGCCAGGGATCACACAGACAAAAGGCAGCACCTTTTCCATCACTAAAGGGTTAAACCCTTTAATTAAACGCAGTTCAGATACCGAAGCAAATAGGCTATTTGCTGTCATGTACGGAAACTGACGCGATAAATACTCGCCCTCTTCAGCTCCTGAGCGATACGTAATACTATTTTTATCTAACCAGTCAAAAACACTATCAGCCATACCTTCTTCAGACTCATCACTGGGTAAGTCTTCTATATTTTCTAATATGGCAAACAACGCTTTATGCGCAGGGTTCGTTTTATTAGTACTGTTTGGGTCAGGCTCAGCACCAAGCGCATTTAAGTTTAAACAAGCTTGTAAATCAGTTAACTGACCGCTTAACGTGCCGTTATCAACTGGATACTTAACATCACCTTGCTTTGCCCACGGCTGCGCTAAGGTGGTTTTTTCTGGATCGTCTTTTTTACTTTGAATTAAGCCTTTAATAGCTAATTCTTCAGCGCCATAAGCATACCATTTAGCCTGTTGCTGACTTTGCAAGTTAGTACTTCTTTGTACCTGTAACATTAAGTTCGCACTCATTTCTACGGCTAAAATAGCAGCCAGCGCGACAATAAATAACACAATAACTAACGCCGCGCCGCGTGATGTTTTTTGATTCATCAAGGCGTTCCTCGGCCATTTGGTTGCGATTGGTTAGTACCATCATTAACCGGTTTTGGTAGCTCTTTACCGAGTCCTGGCACTAAAAAAACGCGCCTAATTGGTTCTGCGTTCATTTGCTTTAACGTTACAGCTACCGCTTTAGGTAACGCCTTAATTTGCCAGTTTTCTTGCCACTCTGCGTTACCATCTAAAAACTCAAATTTAAGCTCTTCTACGTCAGCTAAAACAACTTGGCTACGAGGCTCCATATTATCAAGTTGATCAACATAAATGCGATATACTCGTTCTAAGTTGTCATCAATTACTCGATAACCAACAGCTTGCAGCTCTGAGCGAGGAAGCAAATTAATGGGATTCATCCAACCATCACGCACAAAGGCAATGCCATCAAGCTGGCTTTCTAAAATGTAGCGCCCTGCAAGTAAGTAACTCTCTTGAAAATCCCCTGCTTCATTACGCACTTGGCGTTTAGTCATTTGGCTAAAGTCTTGATCCATTAGCCTGAAGGCTGTTTGTAACCCATTTAGCTCAGCAATTTTTTCATCTGATGCTTCTTTGGCACGCGTGGTGGTATCAAGTATTTGGTGGGTGGCCATAATAACAAACGCCAACACCCCTAGTGCCACCATCACTTCTAATAATGTAAAACCGCGCTGCTTCACTTATGGCTTACCTTTATTTAAGTAAGTACTTAACTCATAAATTGAATTTTCATACTTATCATCTGTAAACACATTAATAGTGACCTTTACAAAGCTCTTATCAGCAGTGGGCACAACATCTTGGCGCCAAAACCATTCAATCCCCGCCATCATCTCAGTGCCGCGGGTACCATTTTTACCTTGCCATTTTTCGCCTTTCGTTCGTTGTTCTACCAATACATTCTCGGCTACCCATGAGCCATACGTTTGCTCTTCAATACTCGATAAGTGATGAATATGCTCACCAGTTGCTTGCATTGCAGCAATACCCGCCATAGCACAAATACTTAGCGCAACTAAGACTTCTAATAAGGTAAAACCTTGGTATTTTTTCATTATTGGGGCTCTCGACGAAAATCAACTGGCGCTGCAAATTTACCTTCAATAAAATATACCGGCTCCGCCTGATCTTTTAACTCAAGCATAAGCTGAAATGCACTTACATCAGCAGAGGATAAAAGAAGTACTTGAGGAACTTTTAATTTTTTAAGTTCTAATAAACTATCATCATTATCGCCACTCATTAACTCACGCCAGTTAGACTGCTCTAATAAGTTATCTTGTGCCCAAGGTAGGTCTTCTAGATTAAGTGTTACTTTAAATTGCTGGTCAAACTCAATTGGTTTAAATAACTCTTCCCGCTCAAAACTGGTCCACTTTTCGCCATCAAACACTAAAAACTCAAGCGTATTTTGATCAACTAATAAACCTAACTCTACCTGATTAAGTACGGCAAATTCCGATGCGGCATTAATGGTGGTATGCAGCCTACTTGCTTGCTTATCTAGCTCTTCCTCTGCGCCGCCATCTAAGCTGTATACCACCATTTTGGTGGCAAAGGCGATGATCACCAATACCACTAAAATCTCTATTAAACTAAAACCATATTGCTTTGCACCTAGGTGCTTAAGGTTTACCCGCATGGTAAACCCCTATTAACTAAGTTTAAGCGTATGATAAAGTTAATGCCCATTACTGCTTATCTTCATCCCAGTTACCAATATCATCATCGGTAGCCGGTTCGCCATCGGGTCCCATAGAAAAAATGTCAAACTTACCAATCTCTCCTGGACTAATTAGTTGGTAATTTTTACCCCACGGATCTTCTGGTAATTTGCTAATAAAACCACCATCTGGGAAGCGTTTTGGAATAGGCTCAATACTGGTTTTTGTGACTAATGCCTCTAAACCTTGCTCTGTACTTGGGTAGCTCTTATTTTTAAGCTTGTACAAACTCATAGCATCTTCTAACTGCTGAATATCTAAATGCGCTTTATCAATAGCCGCTTCTTCTTGCTGACCCATAATATTAGGTGCCACAATCGACATGATCATCCCTATGATAACCAGTACCACCATCACTTCTAATAAAGAAAAACCTGATTGTTTATTCACGTTATTACCTCGTTATTCTAAAAACACTAAACAAAAATGATTTAAATAAATCATTAATATAAAAATAATTAAAGGCCAACAGCCTTATTCATTGCCATAATAGGCTGCAGAATCGCCATTACTATAAACAGTACAATGACTGCCATAGAGGCAATCATTGCGGGTTCTAATAACTTTAATGACACATTGACCATACTTTCAAACTCGCGATCTTGATTGTTAGCGGCTCGCTCTAACATTTGTTCAAGTTCACCAGACTTTTCACCACTGGCTATCATATGCAGCATCATTGGTGGAAACAACTTAGTTTGCTGCAGTGAAGCACGTAGGCTTGCCCCTTCACTTACTCTTTCTGCGGCATCAGCCACAGCTTGTTTGATTTTTTCGTTAACTAATACCCCACCAGAAATACGCATTCCTTCTAGTAGCGGTACTGAACTTGACGATAAAATACTTAAAGTACGAGCAAAGCGCGCTGTGTTAATCCCTCTAGCAACTTTACCTATGCCTGGCATATGTAATACTTTTGCATCCCACCAAAACCGTACCTTAGGTTTTTTAAGCGCATACTTGATTCCAACCGCGGTAGCGGTGATCACCAGTAAACTTATAAACCAGTAATTTTGCACAAAATGACTACCCGCCATAACCCACTCGGTAGTCCAAGGTAAAACTTGTTTGGTTTTTTCGAACGTTTTTAATATTTTAGGTACTACGGTACCTAATAACACCGAAACAATACCAATAGCAAACACCACCAAAATAATCGGATACACCATAGCCTGCGTAATTTGACTGCGCATATGTTGGCGCTGCTCGGTATAATCAGCTAGCCTGTTGAGCACTTGATCTAAGTGACCTGACTTTTCACCTGCCGCCACCATAGCGCGGTATAAATCGTCAAATACATGCGGAAACTCACTCATCCCATCAGCCAGGGTATAACCTTCCACTACTTTAGAGCGCACCGACATTAACATACGTTTTAAGCGTGGTTTTTCACACTGCTCAGCAACCGCCATTACCGCCCCTTCTACAGGTAGGGCAGACTGAATTAAAGTTGCAAGCTGACGAGTGATCAAAGCGAGATCGGCTGTTGATATGGTTGGTTTAAATAAAGAACCGAGTAAAGGAGCTTTTTGACCTTTAACTTGTTTGTCATCTTGCGCAGCAGGCACAACCTCAAGTGGTGTAAGCTTTTGATCGCGCAGAAGCTGACGAACTTGCTTAGCTGTATCGGCTTCTAAAATACCTTTTTTTTCTTTTCCCCGGCCATCTAATGCGCGGTATTCAAACGCTGCCATAGTTAGCCTTCCTCACGCGTTACGCGCAGCACTTCTTCAAGCGTTGTTTTACCTGCAAGCACACGGCTGCAGCCATCTTGACGAATGCTTGGGCTGTGCTTACGAATGTATTTCTCTACGCTTTGCTCACCTTTACCGCTGTGGATCATTTCACGAATGGTTTCGTCGACGACTAATAACTCGTGAATACCAGTACGACCTCGGTAGCCATTAAAGTTACACTCTTCACATCCTACCGCGCGGTAAATCGTCGGAGCATTGTCAAACGGTACGCCGAGTAATTCACATTCACGCTCATCTGCAACGTGACCTTCTTTACAGCTATTACATAAAGTACGTACCAAGCGCTGGGATAATACCCCTAGTAATGAAGACGATAATAAAAACGGCTCAACGCCCATATCTTCCATACGAGTGATTGCGCCTGAGGCGGTATTAGTATGTAACGTAGACATAACTAAGTGGCCAGTAAGTGATGCTTGTACACCAATTTGGGCTGTTTCTAAATCTCGTATTTCACCGACCATAACTACATCAGGATCTTGACGTAAAATAGCGCGCAGACCACGGGCAAAAGTCATATCAACCTTGGTATTAACCTGTGTTTGGCCAATGCCAGGAATTTCGTACTCGATTGGATCTTCAACCGTTAAAATATTGCGATCCCGCGAGTTAATTTGGCTCATACCTGCATATAGGGTGGTACTTTTACCAGAGCCTGTAGGGCCTGTTACTAAAATTATACCGTGAGGCTTGCTAATTAAGTCGGCAAACAGCTCTCGGTTTCGAGCTGTCATACCTAAGTCTTCTAGGTTTAAACGTGCATTGTTTTTATCAAGCAAACGCAGTACCACTCGCTCACCAAAGCTCGATGGCATAGTCGACACACGCACATCTACAGCGCGCCCAGCGATACGTAAACTAATACGGCCATCTTGCGGTATGCGTTTTTCTGCAATATCGAGTTTGGCCATTACTTTAATACGCGATACCAACAAAGAGGCTAGTTTACGATTAGGCTTTAGAACTTCTTTGAGTACGCCATCCACCCGAAAACGAATAACCAGCTCTTGCTCAAACGTTTCAATGTGGATATCAGAGGCGCCTTCTTTAATTGCCTCACTGAGCATGGCATTAATCAGCTTTATAATAGGTGCATCGTCGTCACCGGCAAGCAAGTCTTCTGTTTGAGGGAGCTCATCAGCTAGTGAGAATAAATCAACCTCATTACCAATATCTTCCATCATTTGCTGAGTTTCTGAGCTATCACGTTGATACGATGCTTCTAGTAATAGCTCAAACTTATCATCTTCTAGTTGTTCAAGTGTAAAGCCATGTCCTGCAATACGACGCACTTCTAATAATACATCAACATCAAGCTCACCACGGTAATACACAATTTGGTTATCTTTATGCTTACTGAGTAACGCGCCAACACGTCTGGCATAAGAAAACGGCAAACGTTTTGCAGGCAGTTCAATTAAGTCATCTTGAGCAAGCTGTTCATCATTACTATGAGTAATTGGATGAACAACATCTTGATTAATATCTTCTATCGCATTAGTCATCATTACGCTCTTGTGCATTTTGTTTGCGTAAATGCTCTTCATACGTTGGTGGTAACAACAATTCGTCATTCCACTCAGGTAAAATAGGTGTGTCTGACATTGGCATTAAATTAATACCATCTTCACGTTTTTTAAATTGTTCACCGCGAATAAAGTTATATTTATTAAAGCTAAGTTTATTCATACTAACGCCATCGCGAATAATGGTCGGTCTTATAAATACAATAAGATTACGCTTACGCTTTGTTGTATTAGTTGACTTAAATAAGTGCCCTAAAATAGGGATGTCGCCTAGTAATGGCACTTTTGACACGCTTTCTTGTACATCTTCATCTATCAAGCCGCCTAGTACCACCATGCCGCCATCATCGGCCATCACGGTTGTTTTAATTGCGCGCTTATTGACTGAAATATCAACTGCTGTTGCACCACTAACACTGGAAACTTCTTGTTCTATAGTCAACTGTACCGCTGAACCATCATTAATTTGCGGTGTCACTTTAAGCTTTATACCCACTTCTTGGCGCTCAACCGTCTGGAATGGGTTCGTATTATTACTACCTGTTTGCGAGCCAGTAATAATTGGCACTTCTTGGCCAACTAAAATAGACGCTTCTTCGTTATCCATAGTGGTAATAGAGGGAGTCGCTAGAATATTAGAATTAGTATCGGTTGAAACCGCTTGTACGATTGCGCCCCAATCGTTTTTAATCACTCCCATGGCTAAACCATTAATACCACCAAGTAATGATGCAAGCGGGCCGTAGTCGCCTTCAGTTGTTTCATCATATTCGGTAACAGTACCTGACTCAGTACCAATAATACTTTTAGTTATTGTTTTATCACGAGCTTGCTCAGCAGCTACAGCTAAGGCACCGACAGGCACAGTGGTACCATTATTAAATTGCAGCATGCCGCCTTCTTCTGAAATCCATTGCAGGCCAAAGTTAACGCCATCGCCTTCCATTACTTCAATAATAATGGCTTCCACGAGTACTTGCGCGCGGCGAATATCTAAGCGCTCTATCACCGATTCTAGTGAACGCATCGTATCTGGCTGAGCGGTAATAACTAATGAATTAGAATCTGGATGAGCTTCAATGCTAGTGTCGTTCTTATTACTACTGCGAGTTTTGGTTGCCCCACCTTTTGAGTCCTCTGCCAGCGATTTGCTCACACCTTGGAGTACTTTTACTAAATCTTCGGCCTTTGCGTAATTGAGGTAAAACACTTTGGTATTACCTTGGCTTTCCAGTTCACCATCTAAACGTTTAATGAGCTCAATGGCACGTGTTCGTGCTTGGCCTTCACCACTGACAATCACACTATTAGTACGACCATCAGCTACGACTTTAGGAATTAAAAACTCAGGTACGCTACCCTTACCACTATCTTTATAGATATTTTCAACTACTGAGACAACATCATCAGCCGTTGCAAACTTGAGCTTAACGATATCGACTCGCTTATCACCCGCTTGATCAACAGAGCGAATAATTTCTACTAAGCGGTTAACCGAGGCTGCATGACCAGTTAGCATCATTACGTTGGCCGCGTTAAAGTTAGCAACGTGACCACCGTCTTTTTGATCGCTAAATTGGCGAACTAAAGGGCCTAACTCTTGTACGCTTACATTTTTAACTCGCACAACCCGTGTAATCATCATATCGCCAAGCGCTTGGCTATCAGCAGTAATTAATGGCACGTTTGATTTTTTAGCATCTGAGCTTTTTTCTATTTTTATTATGTTGTTGTCCATTTCAACGGCTGAATAACCGTAAACTTCTAAAACATTTAAAAAGAACTGATAGTAAAGCGCCTCATCCATTAATTCATAACTACGTACATTTACTTTGCCACGCACGTTAGGATCAATAATGATGGTTTTATTAAGGTTTTTGCCAACAATATTAATAAACTCATTAATATCTGTGCCCTTAAAGTTAGCAGCATATTCAACAGCAGCAACCGACATAGAAAGACTTGCCGCTAAAAAAAGTGCTGCATACTTAGCTAACCCTTTTTTAATTTTTTTGAGGTGTAGCACCTGAACCATTATGTTAAAACTCCAAAGCTAAGTTATTGCAGACTAAATAGTACATCTATTTGCTCACCATCACGCTCTATTGTGATAGTTGCATCTGTACTGTTTCGCAGCTCATTCATTGCTGCCATTGCCTGTTTTAAATCTGTTAATTGATAACCGTTAATTGCCACGGCTAAATCGTTATTTTGTAATCCCATTTGTTTAAATAGTTCGGGCTCTTTACCTGGACTCAAACGATAACCTATAAGTTCCCCATCATTCATCGCTTGAGAAACACGTATATAATCAAATAGCTTACCAGGTTCTTCTAAAAGCTCTTCGCGAGTTTCTATTAATGCTTCTTTCACCTCAAGGTTGGCAGTGGCATCAATTTGTTCATCGCTTTGTGCTGAAGGCGCTAAAGGTCCCATTTCAGACTCATCTCGTGCAGCGAGTACTGGCATTGATACTGTTTTAGTAAAGTCGAGTCCATCAAGCATTAAGGTTTCAAAGCGGCCACTTACATCTAAAATCACACGATCTGGGAGTATTTGCGATA
This sequence comes from Pseudoalteromonas sp. APC 3224, assembly GCF_030407535.1. Lineage (GTDB taxonomy): Bacteria > Pseudomonadota > Gammaproteobacteria > Enterobacterales > Alteromonadaceae > Pseudoalteromonas. The sequence continues at coordinate 20,897 of NZ_JASDDF010000051.1, forward strand.
CTTTTGCACGTGTACCTTGCACCACATCCTCCACTAAATAACTCGTCTGGCGACCTTGTGACTCAATAATAGCCATTCCCGCCTTATCATCATTACTCACAGCAACAATACCGGTTAAGTTAATACTAAGACGCGTTTCAGGGGCATTATTGATAACTTTAGTTTGCGAAGCAGTATTGGTATTTTTTGTTACATTTACTTTACCAAATAAAAATTGCTCAATGATCGAATCTATAGACTGGTTATTACCGCCCATTGCTTGGCTAGAGTGGCTAATAGGAACAAGGGGCGATGTTATTGGCTGCGGCCATAATAACCACATCAATTTTGATAATAAAAATGCAATATAAACAACAACTAAAACCATAACCATTGCACTTAATCTCGCGTGCGGTAAACGGCTTAATAAATGTTTAAATTGTTGAACGTGCTGTTCCATAGGTAGTATTCTTATTTTAATTTATAACGAAATCACTCAGCCATAGTACCTTTTCATTTTTCATTCAACAAGCACGCTAATATTAAACTTTGTAAACAGATTGATTTATTTATCGTATCAGCTATCAAGCAATAGCTACATGCGGTAACGGTTTCGTGATAATTTACCTAGTAGTAAATTTACTAGGGATGTTTTATGACAAAGAAAACTAAACTCAATGACAGCTCAGAAAGCGCTGACGCACTTAAAGTGAGGTTGGACAAATGGTTATGGGCGGCTCGATTTTATAAAACGCGTGCAATAGCACGAGAAATGGTACAAGGCGGCAAAGTACATTATAATGGCCAGCGCAGTAAGGCTAGTAAAATTGTAGAAATTGGCGCAATTATAAAGCTAGCCCAAGGCGTTGACGAAAAAACTATCACAGTATTAAATATACTTGAAAAGCGCCAAAGCGCCCCCATTGCACAGTCCATGTATCAAGAATCTGATGCTAGTATTGCTAAGCGTGAAGAAAATAGTATTGCACGCAAAAATAACAGTTTCTTTGCCCCACATCCGGATAAAAAACCAGATAAGAAGCAAAGACGCGAACTTTTAAAAATGAAATCAAGTTAGGTATAGCCGCTCATGCAACAAGATTTACTTCACCGCTATTTATTTGACAACCTCGATGTTCGTGGCGAACTCGTACAAATAGACAACGCTTACAATGAAATGATTGCGAAACACAATTATCCAGAGCCCGTTAAAGCATTATTAGGTGAGCTGCTTGTTGCAACCTGTTTATTAACAGCAACGTTAAAGTTTGAAGGCGAAATTGCGGTTCAACTACAAGGTGATGGACCCGTAAAATATGCGGTGATCAATGGTGATGATCAACAAAATATGCGTGGCATTGCGCGATTACAACGTGAAGTAACTGGCTCAACGGTAAAAGAGCTCATTGGCCAAGGCTACATGGTTATCACGATTACTCCAACTCAAGGTGAGCGTTACCAAGGTATAGTACCTTTAGAGCATGATACATTAAGTGAATGTATAGAAAGCTATTTTGAGCAGTCTGAGCAATTAAAAACACGCCTTTGGTTTGCAACCGATACTAAAGAGGGCAGCGCCAAGGCATGTGGGCTATTCTTACAAGTACTACCTGTAGATAAGCAAAAATCGATTGAAGATTTTACTCACTTAGAAGCACTCAGTAATACTATTAAAGATGAAGAACTACTAGAGCTTGATGCCAGTACTATTTTAACGCGACTTTATCATGAAGATAACCCACGCGTATTTGACCCTCAACCAATTCAATTTAAATGTGGTTGTAATCGCGAAAAAACGATGACTGCTTTAGTTAATGTTGGTCAACAAGCGCTTATGGATGATGTCGAAAAAAATGGTGAGATTAAAATGAGCTGCCATTACTGTTTAAAAGATTATGTGTTTAACGAACAAGATATAAAAAATATATTTAACTAATCTAGATTTTTTAAAGCACACTATAAAATAGCCATAATTTTTTATGGCTTTTTTATGTCCAAAAAATGACACCGGTATCACAAGCTGAGCATTTTTCATGACACCGGTATCATTGAAATTATTCATGTTTTTCCCTTAATTTATATGCTTTTACGGCGTTTATAAGCTCGAATATCCTTAATCCATCTGTTACTATATTTGCAGCTTAAAGGTTACTAAGACCCAGAGCTATCCCGTTCAATCTCACACAATTTAGGTATAAACATGACTTCAAGCGCTACCCGTTTTGTCGATCTAACTGCAGCTGAACTTGTCGAACACGCTATCAGCCGTGGCGAAGGGACTTTAGCCGCCAATGGTGCTTTTGTAGCTAACACTGGTCGTCGTACCGGTCGTTCTCCAAAAGATCGTTTTATTGTTCAAGAATCAAGTACTGAAAATGAAATCCAATGGGGCAATGTAAACCGCCCATTCGATGCAGATAAGTTTGACGCCTTATGGGCACGTGTAGAAGCACATGTGCAAAGTAATGACCACTTTATCTCTCACCTTGAAGTAGGCGCTGATCCAGAGCACTACCTTCCAGTGGTTGTAACAACAGAAACTGCTTGGCACCATATCTTCGCTAAAAACATGTTCATCGAACCACAGTCATACAACAAAGCCGACTTTCCTCAGTGGCAAGTAATGAACGTACCTTCGTTTGTATGTGATCCAGAGCGCGATGGTACCAATAGCGATGGCACAGTTATTATTAACTTTGCACAACGTAAAGTGTTACTTGCTGGCATGCGCTACGCGGGTGAAATGAAAAAATCGATGTTCTCTGTGCAAAACTTCCTACTACCAGCGAAAGGTGTATTACCAATGCATTGTTCTGCTAACGTAGGTGAAGCAGGTGATACCGCATTATTCTTTGGTCTATCAGGTACAGGTAAAACAACATTATCAGCAGATCCAACTCGCTTCTTAATCGGTGACGATGAGCACGGCTGGGCACCAGGTAGTGTATTTAATATCGAAGGTGGTTGTTATGCTAAATGTATCGACCTTTCTCAGAAAAACGAACCTGTTATCTGGGACGCTATTCGATTCGGTACAATTTTAGAGAATGTGGTACTTGATGAAAACCGTGTTCCTGATTTCAACGATACCAGCCTAACTCAAAATAGCCGTGCAGCTTACCCACTAGAGCATGTTGAAAAACGTAAAGTTGAAAACCGCGCAGGTGAGCCTAAGGCTGTTGTTTTCCTAACATGCGATGTGAGTGGTGTACTACCGCCGGTATCTGTACTAACCGAAGAAGCTGCAGCATTTCACTTCCTAAGTGGCTACACAGCAAAAGTAGGCTCTACAGAAATTGGTTCTACTAGCGATATTGAATCAACATTCTCAACCTGTTTTGGTGCACCTTTCTTCCCACGTCCTGCAGGTGTATACGCAGAGCTTCTAATGAAGCGTGTACGTGAATTCGGCGCTAAAGTTTACCTAGTTAACACTGGATGGACAGGTGGCCCTTACGGTATTGGTAAGCGTTTTGATATTCCAACAACACGAGCTGTTGTGGATGCAATCGTATCTGGAAAATTAGCCGGTGTAGAAACCCAACACATTGACGTGCTAAACCTAGACGTACCAGTTGCAGTGCCGGGCGTAGATAGCAAGCTTCTTAACCCAATCAATACCTGGGAAGACAAAGCTAAATACGCAGAGTATGCGGCTAAGCTAGCATCTGATTTCACAGAAAATTTTGCTAAATACGACGTATCTGACGAAATTAAAAACGCAGGCCCTAAAGTTTAATAATCACCTTTAGCCTGATAATTAAAACGCCAACCTTGAGTTGGCGTTTTTGATCCTACCTATTTTAATCTAGCGACGTAGTTTCTTTGCTAATTGCTGATGAGTTACCCAATGTCTAAAGACGTTTTCTCTTGTGCCTCTGTACATTTAATAATGAAGACACAACGAGAGTCTATTAAACTTTAAAATAGCAGTTACTGGTTTGTATAAACACTATATTCCATTTCGTGTATCTAAAATTAAACGCCATATAACTATGTTGAGTAGTGCAACTGTGCGTTGTCATAAGCAATGAAACAATGCTGTAGGGTAAATTTTACCAATACCCACTCTTTGCTCTGATAGAACACTTCGACCAATATAAGCCATACTGTTAAATTCCTGATACATAAAAAAGCGTCGGTCTATCGACTCGAGCTTGTTATATTTGGAGTCGGGGACTACTTCGTCGCGACAGCGCAGTAGAATGTATTAGTGCCCACAGCGATGGAGAGAGCCACATAACAAATGCTACGCTCTCATCCTCTGTCGTGTTCTTTTATCCGTGGGTTTCGAGATATTCAACCCACGCTACGATGGTCAGGTTAACGCTGCGCAACTGATAGCTGACGGCTGATAGCTAATACTTTCACTTTTCTACAGACGTAAAAAAGCCCGACTCTTTCGAATCGGGCTTTCTCTTATTTGGAGCCTGGTAATGACCTACTTTCACATAA
>NZ_JASDDF010000052.1:0-19211 GCF_030407535.1 Pseudoalteromonas sp. APC 3224
GTTACACACTTTAATAATTTAATAATTTAATAATTTAATAATTTAAAAGCACGGTATTTCAATTGAGATACCGTGCTTTTTTCATGTAAAAACTTAATATTAAATCGTAACAACTATGCGACCGTTTATTTCGCCTTTAAGCATGTCATCAAAAATTTCATTAATATCTTCAAGTTTTTTCTCTTCAATGATAGCTTTTACTTTGCCTTGCGCAGCAAATTCAAGACATTCTTGCAGGTCTTTGCGCGTACCTACAATAGAGCCAACCACTGAAACACCATTTAATACGGTGTCAAAAATTGGCAATGGCATATCTTCAGGCGGTAAACCAACCAATACACATTTTCCCCCTCGGCGAACACTTTTATATGCTTGTTCAAACCCTGGTTTTGATACTGCCGTACAAACAACAGCATGCGCGCCACCTACTTGCTCAAAAATGGCCTCACTGGGCACCACCTCTTTAAAATCAAGCGTAATATCAGCACCCAACTCTTTAGCTAGCGCCATTTTCTCTTTACCAGTATCTACCGCAATAACATTAAAGCCCATTGCTTTTGAATATTGCACTGCTAAGTGCCCTAAACCACCCACACCGACAATAGCAACCCATTGACCTGGTTTAGCGCCAGATACTTTTAAAGCTTTATACGTTGTTACGCCCGCACAAAATAAGGGGGCAGCTTCAGCAAAACCTAAGCCTTCCGGTATTTTGATGATGTAGTCACCATGAGCTAAACAGTATTCTGCATACCCACCGTCAATAGAGTAACCCGTATTATGTTGCGATAAACACAAGGTTTCGCGTCCATCTAAACAAAACTCACAATGGCCACATGCGCTGTATAACCATGGTACGCCTACTCTATCGCCCACTTCTAAGTGCTTAATATTACTTCCTAGTTTTTCTATTACACCAACACCTTCGTGCCCAGGTACTAATGGCATTTTTGGTTTTACCGGCCAATCGCCATGACATGCGTGTAAATCAGTGTGGCACACACCACAAGCGGCTATTTTTACTAGGACATCGTTAGGACCTACTTCTGGGATAGGCAAATCGGTGATCGCTAACTTGCCTTTATATTCTGTATTTATTGCTGCTTTCATAGTCATTCCATCGTTTATAAAAAATTTTGTTATTCAACAAGGTCGTTAAATAACAATGTCATGTTGCATATCCGCAACATACCTCACTATAAATGCTTAGATATTAATCTATATCAATCATTAGTCGTAAAACGTGGCTTTTTATCCCAGCTTAAGTCTTGCCATACCTAACCAGCGTGCTAGCATAGATTTCATTTATTTTTGAAACTTGTAACAATGACATTATCAGAAAAAAACTTTGCCTTTGTAATGCATTGTGGTGAGATGGGCAGCCGCTGGGGATTTAATCGCACCATTGGACAAATGTGCGGTTTATTGATTATCACTAAAGACCCGATGACGGCAAATCAAATCGCTGATGCGCTAAGTATCTCTCGCGGTAACGTGAGTATGGGGATCAAAGAATTACAATCTTGGCAACTGATCAAAGTAATGCATATCCCAGGAGATAGAAAAGAGTACTATGCCCCTGCAGGCGATATTTGGGATATGGCAAATCGCGTATTCGAAGAGCGCAAAAAACGTGAAGTTGAGCCGACACTAAGTTTACTCCGGGATAACTTACTAGACGAAGCAAGTAACGACGATGAAATCTACGCTCAAAAACAAATGGGCGAAATCCATAACTTACTTGAAACAGTAACTAAATGGTCGTCAGAATTACAACGTTTAACTCCTGAGCAGCTTAATAAGCTAATGAAACTAGGTTCAGGGATTGGCAAAGTCATTGACCTAAAAGATAAAATATTTAAAAAAGAAATTTAGTCGATAGGTCACTCACAAAAAAGCCGCAATTTGCGGCTTTTTAGTTATTTGCTTTATTTAAATTTTTGGATAAGCAATTCTATCTGACAAATAGCCCACGCTGGTTGCAAAATAATATGACCGATTCCAGTGCATAAATACCTTGTAGTTGTCGTATGCTAAATACATGCGCCCATTTTCATCATCAGGCATCACTAGTGCAGCATCCACAGCAACATTTGGTAAATCGCTGCCATCAGCACGACGAACCCCTAATGCTTGCCAATCAGCGAGTGAGCGCTCTGAATTGTTCCAATATTCAAGCCATTGCTTACGTGTTTTAGTACCGCGCTTTAAAATATACTGCTGATCAAAATCAGCAGGTAATTGAACTTGGCGACCCCAGGTTAAGTTGTCATTCCAGCCCTCTTGCTTTAAGTAATTAGCAATAGAGGCAAACGCGTCTTCCTTAGTTGTCCAAATATCTTTGCGACCATCATTGTTGTAATCTACAGCATAGGCATTAAATGAGGTTGGCATAAATTGAGTTTGCCCCATTGCACCTGCCCATGAGCCTTTAAATTTATTAAGCGTAATATGACCCGACTTTAATATATCCAGTGCTGCCCATAATTGGCGCTTGTATAATGCTTCACGGCGCCCATCAAAAGCCAGTGTTACCAAAGATGAAATCACGTTGTGGCCACCTTGAATGGCACCAAAATTACTCTCTAAGCCCCAAATAGCTACAATAAAGCGTGCTTGGACGCCAAAGTCTTTTGCGACCTTCTCTAAAACGTCTTGGTTTTCTTTGTACAACTTACGCGCGCGATCAATTTTCCATTGAGGCACTCGTTTTGGTAAATATGTTTCCAGTGTTTCTTTTACTTCAGGCTGATTTTTATCTGCTGAAATCACTTTTTCTTTGTAAGAAGCAGTGGCAAATGCTTGCTCAATTAACTGAGTATCGTAACCTTTCGCTATTGCCTCTTGCTTTAAATTAGTAAGGTATTGTTGAAACTCAGCTTGGGTTTTTGCCATCACCGATGAGCTTAAACAGATACCACACAATACAACTGCTAATTTTTTAATCACTATCTACTCCGTTTTGTTTTCTTAATTCACTCAGCAAGTTTTCTTCTGGTGGCGGAATTTGTAAATAATAGCCTTGGTCGCTGAGCGACTGTTTTAAAGTGTATAAATCCGCTACGCCTAGTTGAGTTCGCTTAGCTAAGTTAATGATCATCACGTACTGAGGTTGACCAAACATGGCCATTAAAGGTTCCGGAACTTTACTAAAATCGTCTCTTTTTTCAATAAATAAGAAAGTATCTGCTTTTTTCTTACTTTTATATACCGCAGTTAGCATTATGGCCCTATAAAATCTTGCTTAACAGTGCTACACACTATAACATGGCAATAATAATAAGTTATAAAAATTAGAGTGAAAACTACAATAAACGCCTTGTTCAGCCTAGGTTTATATAAAAATTTCACACTAACAAGACAATCCAGTTGAGCATCTATGTCGGACCAAATTTTTGAGCTAAAAGGCAACCTTTTTACGTTATCAGTTTTACATCTTTATAGTACTGATATCCCCCTTTTAGCAGAACAACTGTATATAAAAATAGCCCAAGCCCCAAAATTCTTTGAGGGTGCCCCCATTGTCGTGAATTTAATTGAAGTAAAAAATAATCCTATTGATTTTGTTCACTTAAAATCACTTATTGAACGTATGAGCTTTAATGCGGTGGGTGTATGTAATGGTTCTGATGAGCAGCACAAACAAGCGAAAGCTGCTGGCTTATCTGTTTTAAACTATTCACAAGACGTTAAGAGTGAACCTCCAAGAGTAGAGCCTAATACGTCAGTGGTTGAAAAAACCGTGTATTTACCAGCACAAATTATTAATGGTGCAGTTCGCTCAGGGCAACAGGTTTACGCCAAAGACCGTGACTTAGTGGTATTAGGCGCAGTAAGCCATGGTGCAGAAGTAATTGCAGATGGCAATGTACATATATATGGAACCCTACGCGGCCGTGCAATCGCCGGTGCGAAAGGGCTAGAAAACGCATACATTTTTTGTAATAAATTAGAAGCAGAACTCGTTTCAATCAATGGTAATTACTGGATCAGTGACTCACTGCAAGGTGAACACTGGGGTAACGCAGTTCAAATACAACAAAAAAATGAATCTTTAGAAATTTCAGCTTTGGTTAAAGGATAAATCTCATGGCAAAAATAATTGTCGTTACCTCGGGTAAAGGGGGTGTTGGTAAAACAACATCAAGCGCAGCAATTGGTACAGGCTTGGCATTGAAAGGCTATAAGACTGTTATCATTGACTTTGATATCGGCCTGCGGAATTTAGACCTTATTATGGGTTGTGAACGTCGCGTAGTGTATGACTTTGTCAATGTAATCAATGGTGAAGCCAACCTTAACCAAGCACTTATAAAAGATAAGCGTGTAGAGAAGTTATTCTTACTTCCTGCATCGCAAACACGCGATAAAGATGCACTCACACGTGATGGCGTTGAACGTGTTCTCAATGAGTTAAAAGAAGACTTTGACTACATAGTGTGTGATTCTCCTGCAGGTATAGAAGCCGGTGCTATGATGGCCATGTACTTTGCTGATGAAGCAATTGTAACCACTAATCCAGAAGTTTCGTCAGTAAGAGACTCAGATCGTATACTAGGAATTTTACACAGTAAATCTAAACGTGCTGAAGAAGGTTTGGAAAACATTAAAGAGCATTTGCTAATAACACGCTATAATCCAGATCGTGTATCAAAAGGTGAAATGCTATCTGTTGAAGATATCCAGGACATTCTAGCTATCGACTTACTAGGTGTCATTCCTGAATCTCAAGCAGTACTTAGTGCATCTAACTCAGGACAACCCGTTATTCTTGATGGCGAATCAGACGCAGGTCAAGCCTATGCTGATGCGATCAGTCGTTTATTAGGCGAGACGGTTGAATTTAGATTTTTAGATGTAGAGAAAAAGGGTTTATTCAAACGGATATTTGGAGGTTAATGTGTCTTTACTTGACTACTTCCGCTCAGAAAAGAAAAACAGTGCGTCATTAGCAAAAGAGCGATTGCAGATCATAGTCGCGCACGAACGTTCTCAGCGTGGTACACCTGATTACTTGCCGCAGTTAAAGCAAGATATATTAGATGTCATTCGCAAGTACGTGAATGTAGGCGCCGATGCAGTTCAAGTTCAGTTTGATCAAAATGAAGATGATTTAGCCGTACTCGAGCTCAATGTCACACTACCTGACGAAGAAAAGAAATAATGAAAAAGGGCGCTAAGCGCCCTTTTTCATCTGTTTTAACTCGTCTTGTAAACTTTAATTATCCCACTCTTTGAGTGCATCTTTAAGATATTCATAGCGCCAAGAATTGAGTAGATCTGGTTTTATCTGCTGTGATTTTTGTTCATCTGTTAGCTTCCAGTTCCAACTTATAAGTTGATTCACTTGCTTTTTAGAGGCCATTACATCTTCTGGTATGTTGTGCTCTTTTGCAACCTTAGTAATGTTTTGTTTGATCTCTTTCGCTACTTTTTTGTATGTAGGAAAATCAATTAAACGCTTTAGTACTTTTGGGTGCTGTTCAGGTGGGATAGCTTTAGCTTGCTCAATACACTTCAAAATTTCAACCCCTGAACGATTCACTTCAATAGGTTCAACACCCGGAATTTGTCTAAGCGCATTTAAGCTCGATGGGCCTCGCTTAGCGATTTCAGTCATGTTGTGCTCTTTAAGAACAAAATTAAGCGCAAGATTTTTACGAATTGCTTTATCTCTTCGCCACACGGCTAATTCTTTAAGTACAGCTAATTCATGCGGCTTAAGCTGCCATGCATTTTTAATCTCTTTATAAAGCAGTTCATCTGGTGTTTGAAAAGCACGCTTGTTTGCCACTAATTCACTTTCGTTAATAACAATATCAAATAAATCGGCCGCTTTAATGCTGTCTATAATTAACTCAAAACAAGGCAGTAAGTGAAACGTATCGGCCGCAGCGTATTCAAGTTGTTTTTGAGTGAGAGGACGTTGTAACCAATTGGTACGCGATTCACTTTTATCAATTTCAATATTCAACAAGGTTTTTACCATTAAGGCAAACCCCATACAGTTACCCTCCCCTAATAGCTGAAGTGCAAACTGAGTATCAAACAATGGATAAGGAACGAAACCTGCGTATTTTTGAAAAACTTCAATATCTTCTGAAGGAGAATGAAGTACTTTTAACACGTTTGGATCTTTAAGTATCTGCCAAAAATCAAACAAGGAAAGCTCTGCAAGCGGGTCGATGAGTGCTAAATGCTCGCCATCATAAACTTGAATTAGTGCAACTTCGGGATACAAAGTACGGCGGCGCATAAACTCGGTATCAATAGCAAGAATGGGTTTGTTTTTTATTTGTTCTACAAACGTATTTAGCTCATTTTGGTTTTGGATCAATTGGTAGTGCACTGAGTCTCCTACAATAAAAAAGCCGACTAATGTCGGCTTTTTTATAGTTGCTAATCTTTTAAGGCTCTTCTGAGAATTTTACCCACGTTAGTTTTGGGTAACTCATCCTTAAACTCAACGAGTTTAGGAACCTTATAATTAGTTAAATTATCACGACAATGTTTTATTATATCTTTTTCAGTTAAAGAAGGGTCTTTTTTCACAACAAAAACTTTAACTTGTTCGCCACTAATGTCATGAGGAATACCAATTGCGGCAACTTCTAATACACCTTCGTGCATCGCAACCACTTCTTCAATCTCATTTGGGAATACATTAAAGCCTGACACAATGATCATGTCTTTTTTACGGTCAACAATATAGAAGAAGCCTTCATCATCGTATGTCGCAATATCACCGGTAGCAAACCAGCCATCTTTTAAACATTCAGAGGTTGCGTCAGGACGGTTATAATAACCAAGCATTACTTGTGGGCCTTTAACCCATAACTCGCCCGGTTCACCTTTAGCCGCTTCTTCACCGCTATCAAGCATTAGCTTGATATCGGTACTTGGCGCTGGTAAGCCAATAGAGCCATTATAAGACTCTAAATCATATGGGCTAATTGTAACTAATGGCGAACACTCTGTCAGACCATAGCCTTCCATTAATTTGCTGTTAGTGACCTTCTGCCATTTTTCGGCAACTGGACGTTGAACGGCCATACCGCCACCCAGTGACATTTTAAGGTGACTAAAATCAAGTTCAGAGAAACCTGGAGTATTTAATAAGCCATTAAACAGAGTATTTACACCTGTAATAGCTGTAAATTTATGCTGACTAAGCTCTTTTACAAATCCTGGCATATCACGTGGATTAGTAATTAAAACATTTAAGCCACCGTATTTCATAAATGCTAAACAGTTCGCTGTTAATGCAAATATATGATAAAGCGGAAGCGCAGTAATAACTACTTCACTACCACGGTCAAGCACTTTGTCTAAACAACCAGATACTTGCTCAAGATTACCTACCATATTGCCATGACTCAACATAGCGCCTTTTGATACACCGGTAGTTCCACCTGTATACTGTAAGAATGCTAAGTCACTAAGGTTTACATCTGGACGTTTGTAACCAGTTGGATCTGCTTTTAACAAATCACAAAAGTTAATCGTGTTAGGTAATGTGTAGCTTGGCACCATTTTTTTGAAATGCTTAACGACAAAATTAACTAAATACTTTTTAAGACCACCCATCATGTCACCGACTTGGGTAACCACAATATGTTTCACGTCGGTGTTGGGCAGCGCTTTTTCAAGAGTGACAGCAAAGTTAGCAAGTATAAAAATGGCTGATGTTTCAGAATCTTTTAACTGATGCTCTAACTCTCGTACGGTGTAAAGCGGGTTAACATTAACTACAACACATCCTGCACGCAAAATACCTAAAATAGCAATAGGGGTTTGCAACAAGTTAGGCATCATCACAGCGACTTTATCGCCTTTTTTTAATCCTAAATCGTTTTGGATATAGGCGGCAACGCGTTTTGTTGCAGCATCTATTTCGTTGTAAGACAATGTTTTACCCATATTAGTAAATGCAGGTAAATCTTTGTATTCATTAAAACTTTTTTCAAACACTTCGAGTAACGAGTTGTAGTGCTCAGGATCGATTGTTTCAGGCATACCTTCTGGGTAGCGCTTAAGCCAGATTTTTTCCACTCTTAGCCCCTGTTATAATTATATTTTTATTAACCTTAATCTAAGTAAGGCACTTTCACAATTGAGCAAATACTCTAATCTAGAGATAATCCCACATTTATCGGTAATATACAATTAACATGCACTACTTTGCACCATAAATGCGTGAATGTGTTCAAAACATAGCCCACTACTTTGCATATGGCAATGATGTCCACCAGGCACATCTATTACACTCAAGTTATTGTAATATTTACTATACTTGTCTAAATTTTGTTTTACAAATGGATAACCTTTATCACCTAATATTAATTGACATGGTGCAATTAATTCTTTTATTGCACCAATACATTGCGCTTCATCAAATCGAAAACCTGAGTGATTTTTAAGCTTAGGATCAGTCGTTAACTCAAACCCACTGTGCATTTGTTTTATATTTCTGTCCATCAGCAAAGCGATTAATTTATCATTTAAATCAGTTGTTTTTGCACGCGCTTGATAAATTTGCTCTTTTGAAGTGTATATCCTTGATTTTTTAATCGTTAACCGTGCCCGGTTAAGTATGGCATTTCTTAGCTGCGAAGCGACTTCATTTGCTTGTGTGGTAACGCAGCCTATTCCTTCAATAAAAGAAACGGATTTAACATACTCGTTAAAACAACTCGCAAATAAACCCGCGACCATCGCCCCCATCGAATGCCCGACCAAGTGTACCTTTTTTAATTTAAGCGCTGTGATTAAGGCATAAACATCATCCACATAATCAATAAAGTAATAATGTGCCTGAGGGCTTCGCCAAGATGATAGTCCATGCCCTGCAAAATCAATACAATACCATGTTTGATTTGACGGTACGTCAGTTAGCATAGGTGCAAAGCTAGCACTGTTATCTAACCAACCATGAAGTGCAATAACAACCTCTTCACCGTTACCAAATTGAAGGCCATGTATATCTAAGTCGTTAGCTTTTACAGAAAATGGTTGCAATGCAAACCTCTACTTTTTGTTTGGATATGGCAATAACATACAAGAGATAATACACAAATAATAGAACCGAGCTTATAGAACACATACTTAAATTGGAGATTTCATAAACATATTCATTTATTTATCTCGTCATCAGTATACAATAATAGTCGCTATTAAAATAAGTACACTTAAAGGGTACAAACAATGAAAAAACAGTTCGGCTTATTAGCGCTTTTATGTACAACAACAGGAGCATTTGCTCAAACAGCGCCTAAAAATGTTATTTATATGATTGGTGATGGCATGGGTCCTGCTTTCACAACCGCTTATCGATACTACAAAGATGACCCAACAACAAAAGAAATAGAAACCACGGTTTTTGATACCATATTAAAAGGCATGGCGCACACGTATCCAGATGACCATACCTATGTTACAGACAGCGCAGCAGGTGCAACTGCACTTAGCAGCGGCCATAAAAGTTATAATGGCGCTATTGCCGTCGATACAGCTAAAAAGCCTGTTAAAACCATGCTAGAAATTGCAAAAGAGCAAGGAATGACAACAGCGTTAGTAGCTACCTCACAAATAAACCATGCAACACCAGCAAGTTTTGCCGCACATAATGAATCAAGAAGAAACTACGATGATATTGCCAATGACTACATTGACAATAAAATTGCAGGTAAATTACCGGTTGATTTAATGTTAGGCGGTGGCACTGAGTACTTTATTCGTGATGACAGAAACTTAGTTGAAGAGTTTAAACAAGCTGGATATCAATACGGCGATGATATTCAAAACCTTGGTCAAATCACTCAAGTGCCTGCTATAGGTTTATATGCACCTAAAGGCTTACCATTTGCTCTTGATGAAAACCCAACAAGATTAAAGCAGTTAACTTCTAAAGCGTTTGATTTGCTTGATGGGCAAAATGATAAAGGCTTTTTTGTGATGATCGAAGGCAGCCAAATTGATTGGTGTGGCCACGCAAATGATATTGCCTGTGCAATGGCTGAAATGGATGATTTTGCTAAATCAATCGAAACGGCTAAAGCCTATGTAGATAAGAACCCAGACACTATTTTGGTGATCACGGCAGACCACTCAACAGGTGGTTTAACTATTGGTGCACATGGCCAATATAAATGGGAAACAGATATCATCAAAGGTGTTAAAGCCACTGCGGGTACATTGACCAATTTGTTAATGGAGTCAGATAACCTTAAAAAGGTATGGCAGGAAAATACGAGCATTGAGTTTACAGCTGAAAACGAAATTAAGCTTAAACAAGCCAAAGCTATGGGTGAGAAAACCCTAAACTTAGCCGTTAAAAGCATCATTAATGACTTAAGCTTTACAGGTTGGACAACGGGCGGCCATACAGCGTCTGATGTACAAGTATTTGCTTATGGCAAAAATAGTGATGACTTTGTTGGCTCTCAAAATAATACCGATATAGCTAAAAAATTGATTGGTTACATAGAACAATAATCTCAGTAATGAAATTAAAAAAGCCCGAATGATTCATTCGGGCTTTTTATTTGCTTATTTTCATTTTATACCAATTCTTTTATTTAAGCGGTCTATTTTGAGGATTGGTATTAGCTAAGCGTATATATCAACACCAATTAAATTTTGAACTTCAGCTCTTCGCTCTAAATTAGCAAACTCAGTATAAGTCGAAATCGCTTTACTTACTTGGGCTGAGGGTTGATCGTAAATAGTTTGGCTGTATTGATTGTCTTTGCTGTTCGCTTTTGTAAACTCTTTTGCAAGTTCAAGCCCTTCAGGGCTGCTTTTGACATAATCGGTATTAGTTTTTTGTGGTTTGGCTTGCTCTAGTACTCGTTCAGGCTGCACCGGTACTACCGAAGTAGAACGCACATTACCAGGTATATCACCTGTGAAAAAACCAGAACTTATAGGTAGCGACACAGCGCTTCTCCAACCAACAACATAACTAAATTATGATTTAAAATCGCTTAATTTGCAAACAACCGTGTTTGTCTTATTCTCGGCCCGGTAATTTTTTCCATGTTACCGTGTCACGCACATACTTTGGTTGTGCATCACTGGCTTGTACACCCTTACCTGCAAGGTACTGCGCCTCTACTAGTGCCAACATATAGTGTGCATCCGGTAAGCTTATTTCTGACTGTATGGTTACATTATTAAATGCCGTTAATGAATCAGGATAACTTTTAAACCCCGTCCCTACGCCTGCAGCATCAATGTTTATATCTATCAAGGTTGCATCTAACAATTCAGGTTTGAATACTCGCTCTTCGCCTTTAAGTGTCATCAATCCATCTTTTGCTTGGTACTGAGCAAAATATATTTCTCCCATACGCGCATCAATACTAGAATAAACATCGTTAGCACCAAACTGTTCTAATGCCTGCTGTGCCATGACTGCTAAAGTAGATACCCCGACTAATGGTAAATTAGTTGAATACGCAAGACCTTGTGCAATGGCTACGCTTATGCGCACGCCAGTAAAACTACCTGGGCCTTGGCCAAATCCTATTACGTCTAAATCTTTTAGTTTACAACCGGCTTTTCCTAGTAGCTCATCAATAAGTGGCAGAATTTTTTGGCTATGCTGCTGCGGGCACTCTTCAAAATGATGAAACGTTTTACCCTGATAATGCAAAACAATTGATAATGCTTCTGTAGAAGCATCTAGGGCGAGAATATTACTTTTGATCATTTTTGTACTCAATTAATATGTTTTAAAAATGTATTGGCATCTTCTAAGCTTCGTGTACGGCGCATTGGCGGTAAACTCTTTAAAAATACTTGTCCATATTGGCGTGTAACTAAGCGATTATCGCAAATCACTAACACGCCTTTATCTTTGTTGTCTCTTATTAAGCGACCTACCCCCTGCTTTAATGCAATCACCGCTTGGGGTAATTGAATATGTGCAAACGGGTCTTTACCTTGCATTTGGCAATCCTGCATTTTGGCTTGCAGTAAAGGGTCATCAGGTGCAGCAAATGGCAGCTTGTCTATAATAACACAGCTTAAGGTGCTGCCTCGTACATCAACCCCTTCCCAAAATGACGCGGTGCCCAGCAATACCGCATTACCATGGCGAGTAAATTTTTCTAGTATAATTCGTTTAGACATTTGCCCTTGCATATAAACTGGGTAGTCCATTTGCGTCGTTAAACCCTCAGCCACTAAATGCATCATACGATAACTAGTAAATAACACAAAACAACGCCCCTTAGCCGACTTTATGAGCTCTAAAGTCAGTTTTACAATAGCATGAGGCATATTATCTTCATGCGATTGTGGTAAATAACGGGGTAAGCACAGCAACGCCTGATTGGCATAATCAAACGGACTATCCACCATCATACTTTGCTTTGGCTTTAAGCCAAGGCTTGCATTAAAGTGGCTCAGTTCATTGTCGACCGATAACGTGGCGGAGGTAAATACAAACCCCGCACCAGATTCTTTCATCATCAATGCAAATTTTGCCGATACGTTTAATGGCGTTATATTTATTGTTAAATAGCGCCTAGTGGTTTCGTACCAGTAACTAAACCCAGTTTGGGCGGTATCAAATACACGTTCTAACTGGCCTTTAAAAGCCAAAACTCGTTCAAACGGATGTTCTATTTTATCGCTGCGCTCTAAGCATAACTTTAAAACCTGATACACAAATTCTAAATCACTAATAACGCGATGTAATGCCGAGCAAATAAGCTTATTACTGAGCTTTTCGCGCCAATCGCCACGGCTACCATCTACCCCAAACTGCAACCTTAAATCAGCGACACTGGTTTCGAGTTTATTTAAACTTTTACCTAATTGCAGCATATCGGGGATTTCAGCGCGATAAATAGCGCGCAAATCGTTAATTAAATCCACCAGCTTTTTGGTGCTCATTGTTTCGCCAAAATAGTCACTGGCAATTTCGCTTAATTGGTGAGCTTCATCAAATATGTAGGCATCCGCATTAGGCATAAGCTCTGCAAAACCTGATTCCTTTACCGCCATATCGGCAAAAAACAAATGGTGATTTATTACTACAACATCGGCATCAGCCGCTTTTAAACGCGCTTTGCGAATATAGCATTCTTGAAAGTCAGGGCACTCTTTGCCTAAGCAATTATCAGCGGTTGAGCTTACATAAGGTAGCACTTTGGCGTCTTCTTCAATACCAATGCAATCGGCAAGATCACCGCTGTGGGTCTCACTGGCAAACTTTGCAACCATAGCAAGCTGATGCATAACATCAGGGTCGTCTGTTGGTACGTGTGCCACATGCTGAGTTAGTCGATACGTACACAAATAATTGGCACGCCCTTTTAACAAGGCCGTTTTCTTAGCAGCACCTAAGGCTTTTACTAATACCGGTAAATCACGATGATAAAGCTGCTCTTGCAGTGCTTTAGAACCCGTTGAGATGATGGTTTTACCTTTAGATTTAAGAGCGGGAGCTAAATAGGCAAAGGTTTTACCTGTGCCAGTACCTGCCTCAACAACAAGTTGAGCTCGGGTTTTTAATGCATCATCAACAGCCACCGCCATATCGATTTGAGGCTGGCGTGGTGTATATCCATCTATTGATAAAGCCAAAGGCCCGGTCGCACTAAACAGCTGTTTGATAATACCAATCACTTTGTAAAAAATAATAGCGGGATTCTACGTAAGCGAAACATCAAGGGCAAGTAATTAAGTTATATAATAAGGGGGGCATTGTCCCCCTATTAATTATTATTGTGCCGTAATAGATAAGGTAACTCCGCTTGCAGAACTATAGCCCTTTAAATCTATAAACCAAGTACCTGCTTGTGGGTTATCAATATTACAAGTTTCTAAATTACCATTTTTAAATGGCCTACATTGATAAACAGATTCTGTAGATGGGCTTGCAAAATTTACATATAAATCAGCATCTCCATTGCCCCCGCTAATATTAACTGTGAATGCCGAATAGCCAGCATCAAGATTTTGTGTGTATCGGCTCCAATTGTTTGCTGCTACCGAAATATTATTTTCTACACGATTGATAGGTTCTGCTGTGTTACCTTCGTTATAACTACCGGTTAAAGAAACATTCGTAATCGCATTCCATGCTTGAACCATGACATAATAAACTCCCGCTTGGGCATTACCTATTTCACAACTCTCATTACTTGAAGAGGTTGTACTTTTGCAATCAAAGTTTGTTAAGGTAGGTACTGAATTAAACTTTACGTATAAATCGGCATCACCAGAACCACCGGATGTAATGAAGTTTAAGTTAGTCGCGTTATCAGGTACGTTTAATGTGAATACACGTTCCGCTTTTGCATTTTCTGTTATACTAGCAACCGTAACACCGTTTTGTAATTCGTCGCCAATTGGAGGGATCACATCGCCTGCATTTTTTGCCATTTCCGATATGTAACTAACAGCTAATTTTGCAAACTTACTAGCATGATCAGCGTCAAAATTAGTGTCATTAATGGTGTGAATTAATCGATTTATATCAGCCATTTTCGACTCAAATGGCATAGATGCTGTAAACCCTTGTTGATACCAAGATGCGTGATCAGAACATCCATATCCACATTGGTCAAAACCGTAACTAACAGAGGGCAAATAAGTATCGATTAGCTGACCTAGAAACTGGTTTTGAGCATTTGTTGTGTAATCTGTCATCATCACAATATCTTCATTGCTTCCGTTATTACCAGTCATATCAAACTGCACCATACCAACAACATTTTTTCCTTGTGATTTGTATGCTGAGGCAATCGCTTTTGACCCCCTTAAGCCAACTTCTTCAGCTGCAAAGCCCATTATTTGAATTGTTCTTTGCGGCTTGTAGTCATTATCAACAATTGCTCTTAGTACTTCTGATAATACAGCGATACCTGATGCATTATCATCGGCACCAGGAGAACGTCCATTTGTAGGGTTTGATTGGTTAATTGAATCTAAATGCCCACCTATGATAACAATTTCATCAGCTTTTTCTTCCCCAGGTATTGTGACTATAATCGACGACTGCGCCCAACTATGAGTAAAATATTCAACGCTGATATCGCTACGACTTGCCGCTAACTGTTGCCAATAATCTTTTAACCATTGAGATGCATCTATCCCAGTTTGAGTTGTATAGTAGCGATTGTAAAAGCTACTCATTGAATTAACAGTATTTGTTAAATTATTAGGGCTAATACGATTAATTAGTTGCTGTGTTGTTTGCGCATTATCAATATTATAATCAAAAGCTAAGGTGTTTTGGTTTTGCACAGCTGCCAACTGTTCAGTATATTGTTTTGCTTCATCTAGTGATTCATGCGCTACAAAACCACCACACCGATGGTAATTATCATGCATAAACTCACTCAGCTGTGCTACATCTGAGGTCTTAACCTTTAAAAAATTAACGGTATCTAGCTCAGTTGCATGAATAGTTAATGATTGATGTGATTTACTTACTGTTTTTTTAGTCTGCTGATAATGCTTTGCTGCAATAGGATCTATTGTCACCCATATATTTTCGTTGTCTTGTGCATACAGTGGTTGAACAATTAAGGCGCTAGCGCTAACTAACGCAATATTTAATAAACGTTTCATAAATTGATTCCTTTTAAATCAAGCTATATTCATAGAAAGTGATATGACTAAGATAAAAAAGGGAGCGGACGCTCCCCTAGGAATTGATTTAGTTAGCTTGAATAGTAAGCGTTACACCACTTGCATTGCGGTATCCTTGTAAATCAATGTGCCAAGTCCCTGCTTGTGGATTATCGATAGTACAACTTTCGTTATTGCCATTTTTATATGGGCGACAAACATAAGTATTTGTATCTGATGCTGCTCCAAAGTTTACATATAAATCCGCATCGCCACTGCCACCCGCAATTGAAACATTCAGTATGCTATAACCTGAACCTAAACTTTGCGTAAATCGAGTCCAGCCTCCAGAGCTTACAGCTACATTTTCTTCAGTTCGATTTATAGGCGTTGTACCCCCAGTATCGCCATCATAACTGCCAAGTAATGTGACTCCTGAGATTTGATTCCATGCCTCAACCATTACATAATAAGTACCGGTTTGAACATTACCGATAGCGCAACTTTCATTACTTGTTGACGTTGTGCTATTACAGTCAAAGCTATTTAGCGTTGGCTTAGAACCAAATTTTACATACAAATCAGCATCGCCTGTTCCACCTGATGTGGTAAATGATAAGTTACCTGCACCTTGTGGCACATCAAGCGTAAAGAATATTTGTTGTTTGGCTGCACCGCTGATCCCCGTACGTGGGATGTCATTTGAAAGCGCTTCTATTTCGGAACCTGAATCACACGAACTACCAGCACTCAAACTAGAGTTTACACCAACAGCACTTAACGCCGCTTTTACGTCCTGTGTGTCGTAGTTTAGATCACAGGCTGCGTCCATAACACCATTACCGGCTATATCCCAGTTAGTACTGGCAGTCCAATACAGTTGATTAGCACGCGCCATCACTTCAAATGCTTTTTTTGTATTCCATCCAGCAGTCGTGGCTAGGTTATAAAACGCTTTGTTGTAAACACCTGAACTGTAATGTACATCCATACCACTAGTATAATCGCTTTGTTTATCAATCGAGCGCCCATCTTGTGTTGGATTATTCATGTATCGCAAAGCACCATTACCTTTGAATATGTCTTGACCTACAAGCCAATCATTACTTCCTTTCATGTAATACTCTGCAGCCTCACCTGCCATATCAGAAAAAGCTTCATTCAGCCCGCCTGATTTGCTGTTATAGATCAGACCTGAATTTTGCTCGGTAAACCCATGGCTTACTTCATGGGCTGATACATCTAAGCTTACAAGTGGATAAAATGTATTTTGACCATCTCCAAAAGTCATTGCACTGCCATCCCAAAATGCATTTTCATAATTGTTGCTATAATGCACTCTCATTTTTAATTGAAAAGATAATGGTGGCGTACCAATCCAATCGTTATACATGTTATAAATTACGTTGCCGAAATAATGTGCATCATTTAAAGGTGAGTAAGCACCATTAATTTCTTTAAAGGTATTCTCAGGACAGGTAAATGAATAAGCACTTGTTCCGCTCGTCCCACCATTTAAATTAATAGTTCTAACGTTACTATTTTCCATCACGCAATTACTGCCCGATTGAGTTACATTCAAACTATCAAAATCAGTGCCATAAACATATTTGCCCGTCTTCAAGTTTCCACCTGGACCAGTCGCATCAGCATGTTGGAGGTTATCGATGCTAAATAGAATATCTCCATTGTTTGCATCAATAATTTGATAAGGTCTCGCAGGGTTTCGACCATAAGTTACATAAGACACCTCATAAACTAAATGAGCAGTACCTTGTTCGTCTAGCCAAATTGCTAGTTGAGATTTTTCATTATACTTTTTCAAATCAGCGGTTTTTATTGCTATATCTGATTGTTGCAACCCTTTTGTAATTGCTTTATTTTTACTTAACTTAGGAGTAACGCTATTAATATCTGTAGCAAGCTCATAAACAGCAGCGCCGTGAGAGTGTTTTAGCTGGCCATTTTTGAATGTTAAGCTAACGGTATCTCCTATAACGGGTAAATCGTTAAAGAACTGTTGATATCGTTTGGTTATATCTCCGTTTTTACTTTTAATTTCTTTTACTACGACTAATTTATTCCCTGACTCCAAGCCAATTTTTGCAGCTAGGTTAGTATCATTAAGTGATACAACACCACTTTGCGCTTTATTGATGTTATTTGACTGCTCACTAAGGTATTTTTTATTCGCAGCTACCGCTGCTGGTGCTTGTACTAGTGTAAAAGCCGCAAGGGTTGCTATTGTGATTTTTGATAAATTCACGGTTACGCTCCATTTTGTTTTGTTAATAGTATATTTATACTAACCGGCACTACCTGTTCCCGATTCAGGATCAGCGTAGGTCACAAAACAACCAAATGGAAATTAAACAAAAAATTTACAATTAAAGTATGAGCCAACAAAAATAAAGTGTTAAAAATCAATGCGGAATGATTTTTAATTTCGTTTTAATGAATTTTAAATATTCAATTTGTAAATTTAAAGTTACAGAATCGAGTGTGTAATTTGTAAAAAAAGGCACGTAATAAAAATTACGAAAAAGTGGAGGGCATATTCAATTATTATGCCCATGTATCGAGGTGTTTATCGTTATCATCGGTATTTTTATTATGTTCATCAGCATTTGTTGTCGATATTTTTTTTTGCTTTTCTATCTCTTTCTTTTTACGCTCTTCAAGTTCAACTTGTTTTGCTCTAGCGCTTTGTTGCACTCCTGCAATATGAAAAGCACCTTTAGATTCAAGCGCTAAACGGGTAATTTGCCCTAAATAGGGGATCATTATATCCATGTGTACCTCCAGCAGGTTAGGCGTAATTTTATAAATATAAAACTGTTGATAAATAACGCAATACTGTTAATGTTATCGGCAGCTGTAAAATATTCATTAAATTTTCTTGCCGTCATATCAATTAATACATTATTCAATATTGCTAAAATTAAGCTTTAAATGCGGGTAATAAAGCTCACAATTTTGATTAATAAATGCTGTTGGCATTACAGCATATTGACCGTGATCTTTTAAATATTCCATGTGCTTTTTACCATCTGTAGTAAATTGATGAAATAAAGAATGATTAACCCCATCAAAATCTAGCGGTTTTATTTTAACTAAGTCGCATAGTTCCTTATTAAAAGCAGGGGTCGATTTAACCCATTCACCTTCAATAAACTGCTCCACGTAAGCATGCATTGTAAACACTTCATTCTTTAGTAACTCATCTAATTTAGGAGTGCTCAAATGGTTACGAACATCAGCTAAACCTAATCGTGCAGGAATATCACAAGCTCGGCTTAATGCTATTTGTAATGATGCCTTTGGAATACAATATGCTGCTTTATTATTTAAGCAATAATCACTACTTAGTGACTTTGCCCCATCTAAAAGTGTAAAAGGATCATATTTAATTCCGTCTCTTACAAGGTAATATATTGAAACGGCCTTAGTGCGTTCGTCATTACCTTTTACCTTTTTTAGCCAGCTATTAATTTCATTATGCTTGTGATTGAAAAAAGCATCATTTTGTAAGTACTGCTTCAAACCTGTCCCCTTTACGAATGTATTTATTGTAATTATATATATTTTAACTATGTTTTTAAGAGTAAAAAAACATTGAAAAA